>NC_018749.1 GCF_000263195.1 Emticicia oligotrophica DSM 17448 | reverse complement strand
ATGTGTGTTGTTTTGTATTTTTTAATTAAATTGCATCTGTTAGCACATTAGCAAAAGCGTCCAAAATAACTAATAGATATATATTTCTTATTTAAAATTAGAATAATAATTGTGAAAACTGAAATAGAAAATACTTTTTGGAAATTTGATTCTAAATATTGGTTTGAAAAATTAAACAGTTCGGAGGTAGGTTTATCGCAGTTTGCAGCCCAAAAAATTTTAACGGCTGAAAGGTCTAGTCCCAAAGAGCAATCACGTATTCAAAAAGATATTTTACTTTTTGTTAATCAATTTAAAAGTCCACTAATGCTCCTTCTTATTGGGGCGGTGATGATATCAGGATTTCTCGGAGATACTTCCGATGTATTTATTATCTTGTTTATTGTTCTATCTACGGGTTTACTAAGTTTCTTTCAAGAACGAAACGCAGGGAAAGTAGTTGAAAAACTTCAATCAATGATTTCAATTAAGGCAACAGTCCTTCGTGATGGCAAAGCACAAGAAGTAAAATCAGAGCAAATAGTAAAAGGAGATGTTATTATTTTAAAAGCTGGTGATATGCTCCCAGCCGATTGTTTGATTATAGAATCCAATGAACTACACGCCAATGAATCAAGTTTAACAGGCGAATCATATCCAGCAAGAAAAGAAGTAGGTATCTTGGACGAAACCACTGAGTTATCAAAAAGAACGAATTGTCTTTGGGAAGGCACAAACATAGTAAGTGGAAATGCAAAAGCATTGGTTATTCAAACAGATGATAATACCCTGTTTGGTAGCATTGCGAAAAGTGCATCGCATACAGTTGAAACAGCGTTTGAAAAAGGAATTAGGGATTTTGGCTACTTCTTGATGAAAATCACATTATCATTAGCAGTATTTATCCTTACTATAAATCTGTTGAATCACAAAGGGGTGATTGAATCGGCTCTATTTGCACTAGCTTTGGCGGTGGGCATGGCTCCAGAATTATTACCTGCCATTACAACCATTGCCATGAGTGCCGGTGCTAAACGATTATTAGAAAAAAAAGTAATTGTAAAAAAACTCAACTCTATTCAGAATCTCGGAGAATTAAACTTACTCTGTACCGACAAAACAGGAACTATCACTGAAGGAGTTATAAAAATAGCTGGTCTAACAGATGGTTTCGGACAAGAAAGTGAATTAGTAAAAAAACTCGCTTTTTGGAATGCTTCATTTGAAACAGGATACGCCAATCCAATTGACGAAGCACTGAAAAAAATAAAAATTGATGAGTCTACCAATACAACCAAAATAGGTGAAGTGCCTTATGATTTCATTAGAAAACGCTTGAGTATCGCAATCAGTACTGGTACTGAAAAGATGTTAATCAGCAAAGGAGCATTCACACAAATTTTGAGTATTTGCACAAAGGTTCAAAATTCTGACAAAAGCATAGATAACATAGAAACACACAAGCAGGCCATTGAAGAAAAGTTTACGCAATATGGTATAAATGGTTTAAGAGCCATAGCGATTTGTTATAAAAACATTGATACTGAAACGATTTCAAAAGACCTTGAGTGTGAAATGATTTTTGCTGGGTTTATCTTGATGAATGACCCTGTAAAACCTGATATCAAGGCTACCATCAATGAATTACATAAACTCAATGTTGGGTTAAAAATCATATCGGGTGATAATAAAAATGTAGCGGCGTCTATTGCTGCTAATATTGGAATTCATGAGCCCAAAATCATGACTGGCAGAGAGCTACTCGATACTGAGCAGGAAGCTTTGGAGCAATTAGTAAAAGATATACACATATTTGCAGAAGTGGAGCCACAACAAAAAGAAAGTATCATTTTGGCTCTAAAAAAATCTTACACGGTTGCTTATATGGGCGATGGAATTAATGATGTATCTGCTATTAATGCTGCCGATGTGGGAATATCGGTTGATAATGCAGTGGATGTTGCTAGAGAAGCGGCTGACTTTGTGTTAATGGAAAAAGAATTGATGGTAATTGTAGATGGTATAAAGCAAGGTAGAAAAACGTTTTCAAATACCATGAAGTACTTGTATATTAATACTGGTGCAACGTTTGGTAATATGTTTAGCGTAGCTGCTGCTTCATTAGTTTTACCATTTCTACCGATGCTCCCTAAACAAATTTTGTTGACTAATTTCCTTACTGATTTTCCTTATTTGAGTGTTGCAAACGATAATGTAGATGATGAAGTTTTGGAAAAACCGGGTAAATGGGATTTGAAACTCATTCGTAATTACATGTTGTATTTTGGTACTCACAGTTCAATATTCGACCTTATCACGTTCTTTACTCTATACTACTTATTGAAAGTAAAAGAATCAGAATTTCAAACTGGTTGGTTTGTCGAATCGATTCTTACCGAACTCTTTATTCTTTTTATCATCCGAACGCATCATTCCTTTATCAAAAGTAAACCGGGCAAATATTTGTTTATTCTTAGCATTATAGGTTTAATACTTACTATTGGACTCCCCTATCTACCTTTTGCAGGTGATTTTGGGTTGACACCTTTGCCAATTATTAACCTTGGAACAATGCTACTAATTGTTTTAGGATACATCATTACCGCAGATATCTTGAAAGTTTGGTTTTTTAAAAAATATCAAAGTGCGTAAGTTGGAGTAACTTGGGTGAAAAATACCACCAATGCTCATTATAACTTCTGAAAATTTGTTAATAATTTGAAGTTTTGTATTTCTAAAAAAATGAAATAAATGCTCAAAACAACTTTTAAGATTTCAAAAATGGATTGTCCATCCGAGGAACAAATGATTCGGATGAAACTAGCCGATTTGACTGACATCGAATATTTAGATTTTGATATCCCTAATAGACAGTTGACCGTCTTTCATAATGAAAATTATGACCAAATTTTTCAACGACTTGATGATTTAAAATTTGATACATCTATAATCAATAGCATTTCAGTAGATAATCACGAATCTTCAATTGATAATAAAGAAGGCGAAAGAAAATTACTTTGGCAGGTTTTATTAATCAACTTTTTCTTTTTTGCTCTTGAACTTATAACTGGTTTTATCTCCAATTCGGTAGGGCTTGTTGCTGATAGTCTAGATATGCTCGCTGACAGCATTGTTTACGGACTTGCACTTTTTGCAGTTGGTGGAACAATAGCAAGAAAAAAAAATATTGCAAAATCGGCAGGTTATTTTCAATTGATACTTGCATTTTTAGGACTCATGGAAGTAATCAGGCGTTTCGTTGGAATTAAAGAGGTTCCTGTATTTCAGACAATGGTAATCATTTCGATGCTCGCCCTTGTTGGTAATGGCCTTTGTTTGTATTTACTGCAAAAAAGTAAAAGCAAAGATGCACACATGCAAGCGAGTATGATTTTTACTTCAAATGATGTAGTTGTAAATCTTGGTGTAATTGTGGCAGGAGGACTTGTTTATCTCACAAATTCAAAATTTCCAGACCTTATCGTAGGCACAATTGTATTTTTAATAGTTGGACAAGGTGCTTTTAAGATTTTAAAACTATCTAATTAATGATTAGTTATACTGTATCGTACAAGTAATTTGGTGGTGAGTTATTTAAGCTACTAATCAAATGCGAGGTTTAGATGAAAAATTCGTTCTCTCTATTTTTTTACAGCGAGAACGAATTTTAAAGCACTTATTCTGGAAGAAAATATTTATTGAAAATGATTTTGTTTTTAAATGTAAAAACGAGAAATTTGGTGTGAAAATAATTTGCACTTATGACAGAATTCTCTTCAAAATTTGGACAACAGCAACAACTATTTGGGGCCGAAAGTACAGCAATCAATACAAGTGTTTCTAACCCGATTTCTTCCGAAACAATCGAACATTTGAATGAGATTATCATGGCTCAGTATGAGATGTCATTGTATGAGCGAAGAATTTTCATTAAGGTAATTGAACAAATACCCACTGATTTAATCGAAATTAATGGGGTAAAAGTTTTGGATGAAATAATTATTGATGCACGTGAAATAATCACTTCTAATGGCTTGAAAGGCGAATCTGCCTACATGGAATTACAAAAAGCTACCAGTAATTTGATTAAACACGTATGTAAAATTTCTGAAAAAGATGGACTTCTACAAGTAGCACTTCTAAGTAGTGCGAAATATTTGAAGGGAAAAGGCTTAATTAAACTTAAATTCGATTCAAATCTTCACCCCTATTTGGTTAAGCTTAAAAATCAGTTCAATACATTTCATTTAGAAAAACTTATTCATTTCAAAAGTTTTTACTCGCAATGTTTATACGAACTGTTTAAGAAAGTTCCTAAAGTCAATGGTACATATACTGCTTCAATTGATTTTCTACGTAGTATTCTAAGAATTGGAGAAACTGAGTATGCTCGATATTATGATTTCAAACGATATGTAATTCAACAGGCTCAAAAAGAGCTATTAGGGCATGAGGTGGCATTTCATTTCAAAGAAAAAAAACAAGGGAAAAAGGTAATAGCGATTCAATTTATTTTTTCTAGCCTTTAATCAAAAGGCTAGAAAATTTGTTCCTCATTGATTCCAAAAGATTTAGCCATTGATAAAAAGTCTTTTTTTAGGTTCTGAAAATCAGTAAACCTCTCATTCATTTTATCGAAAATATAGCTTTGGAATGTTCCTTCTTGCTGGAAATTAAATAAAAATTCATCTAAACTACCAGAATCATAGGGCGTTTCTTTCTGATAACTCTGAAGAGCTAAAGCCGTTAAAATATCAGCTTTATTATCGCTTCCCTCTTGGGAGAGCGTATTGAAAAGATTTGCGTAAACTTCTGGGTTATCTTGTAGTAGTTTGATAGCCAGTTGTTTCTTCTGTATATGATACTCTCCTAGGAGGTTACTTTTTTTCTTTTCCAATTCTTCTTGTATCACCTTCGATTCAGACTCTGCTTTTTTCTGCTGAAGTTTTTTGTTTTGTTCTTTTACTTGCTTATCGGTGGGCGTTTCTGATTGACTAACTGCGACCATTTTCTGCAAATAACTAGGGACATCTTTAATCTTTCCTTTTTTATGCTCGCTGAGCGTATAATCAACTCCTTTCTTGATTTGAAGAAAAGGATATTTTTCAAACCAAATCTGAACCGTTCGAAGGCTCACATTAAATGTTTTTACAGCTTCAAAAATCTCATTGATTAAGATTTCTGTAGCATTTTGTGGCTTTAGAAGTAAGTCTTCATCGAGTAATTGTAGGTCTTTCTTGTTTTTAATAACCTTAAAACGGATGGCAACCACTTTCTTTCCCTGCTTTATTTCTTCAAAGTCAAAATATAATTCAGAATTTTCTTTTAATTCATTACGAGCCTGAACAATTACTTTTACTTTAAAATCGAAATAATTTTTATACTTATTTTCAATAGAAAACATTTCTTTGATGTGTTCTACTGTATATTCAAAACTTTTGAAACGCTCTTTTTCTTTGCAGATTTCATAAAAACGCATAGCATAAGAACTATCAAGCCCTAGAATATTGCGAATATCAATTACGGTGAAGTTTTCTTTCAGTTGTAGTAAAAAGGGCTTCAATAAACTCGGAAATTCAACTAAAAAAGCTCCCTCATTTTCCAAGTACATATAGCCACTGATAAGACTTGAATTGAGTTCAACATTATCATCTTTGTAATATACTCTTTTACCAATCATTTTTTCTACCTCTTTTTTAAGATGATGGTAGAGGCTATCTCCTTTAGCTCCAATGAACTTTTGAAAATCTTTCACAACCACAATCATTGGCTCAAAGTTATTCTTGGTGGCATCCAGCTTGGCAAGCAAAAAAAGAAATAATTTTGTTTGAATAGGAGTTAGTTCAAATTTAGCTTCAATCAGTGGATTCCCTTTGATTACTCGAAAGGGGTCTTTAGAAATAGCAACTAAAGCTTGTTCACGTTTAGAACTCTCAGACTGGTCCATTATTTATTTTACACACATTAAGTTATTGATGTTATACAAAAATACAAATATTAAAAGAAAGAGAAAATAAAAAACGACTTTTATTTTTTATAGGTAGTTTTAGACACCATAGAAGTAGTTTTTAAGCACCATAAAAGTAGTTTTAGGACACCACAAAAGTAGTTTTAGACACCATAGAAGTAGTTTTAAGCACCATAGAAGTAGTTTTATCGCTTGCAAGTTATTGATTGTCAGATAGTTAGCTAGCGTGAAAGTAAAGAAAGATACTAAAAGTAATATAAAGAAAACAAAGCAACTGTTTAAACTAAAATAGTTAGTAATATATTCAAAGTGATACCTAAGTAATGAAAGCTTCCAAAAAACTGGAAATATTTAATTATATTTTCAAAGTAAAAGTGTTTACCGAGACACCATAAAAGTAGTTTTTATAATAAAATGTTATGATGCAGAGTTAGGGCATAACACCATAGAAGTAGTTTTTTAAATTGCTTAATATTGATAGAATTTGAAATAGCAAGATGTATTTACACCATAAAAGTAGTTTTTAGCAATAAAAGATAAATTTATTATTGAATGAATTTTTTAAAAGTTTGAATAGATTATAGCTGACACCATAAAAGTAGTTTTTGTGAGTGAGAAAAACTTTTAGACGTAAAAATACCAACGCCCCAATGCTGTAATATCTTATTGAGAGCGTTGGCTAATACCTATCAAGATAGGGCTTCTAGGAACTTATTAAATGCAACCTTTAGTGCATTTATTTCTTTAGCTGTTTTTGATTCATAAGCTTTGTTCAAAGATTCTGTAAGTTTTAGATATCTTTCATGAACTAGCTTTTCACTTTTAGGATTTTTGTTAACTGAAATAGAAGGCTCTTTGGTCAGATTTTGAAATATTGTTTCTATCTCGTCCAATGAGTTTATCGGTTCGTTTACTTCTTTAGCTTTACCAATTCGCTGTATTTTCGTCTTTTCTACCTTAATCTGACCAGCTAATATTTCTTTACGAATTTCTGGCGATAGTTTATCAAGTCCACGAGCAAAATCGGCGTCTCTACGGATTGTTTTTTCATCAACTTTAAAGTATTCTCCTAGCTCCTGTGCAGTGGTTTTTTTGTTGGAACTTCCCAAATGGACATTTTGCCCATCTGGGGAAATATCATTATCTAGATGAACTTTTAGGTTGGCGTTAGCATCATTCAGAATTAGAGAATTCTCCAAATGGACATTTTGCCCATCTGGGAAAATTGCCTCTGTATCTTTGTTTGAAATGAGATTATTACTTACCAGTTTTTTCTCTGTATTGTATCTAATTCCACGTAGGTAAGATGCTTGTTGTGGCGTGATATTACGGCGGCTCAACTGAAAATCAATCATAAAGTTTCTAACTTCAGTGATTGATTCAAAATTATCAATTTGTATGTTGAACGGAATTTTTAATTCATTGCATAATTGAAAACGATTATGACCATCAATTAAGACATAAACAATCTCTTCTGGGCTTTCAGTAATCCCAATATTATTATTATTGGTTTGCCAAACCTTCAATGGGTCTTTACAGCCGTGTTTTTGGAGATTGTCTTTTAAAGCCAAAAACTCTGTCTCAAGTAAAGGTGGGATTAGTTCTTTTAGTTCGTTTAAGATGATAATATTCTTTTTGATATTTTCAGTTGAACTAAAACTTCCGATGGTATTCGTTTTAAGTGCTTCTACAACCGATTTGCTATTTTCGGCCATTTTTTCAGCTAATGTTTTCTTTGCCATTTGTGTTAAATTTATGGAGTTTAGTTGCGTTTGTCTAACGATAATAAATACTCTTCACCTAAATTTTCGTACGAAGTAGCCGCTTCCGAATTTTTATTAAATTCGCTGATTGTGAGATGGTCAATCATCGCTTTTTGAAAATCAATAAGGTGTTTTATTTCAGTATCAAAAACTTTCAAGTTTGAAAATTGCTGACGAATGAGCTCTTTATATTCTCTATGGATGCTATTTCCTTTTACCATCGTGAAAACAATACCATCTAATTCAAGAGCTGGGTTCAACAAAGCTCTAACTTCTGCAATTCGCTCTAATAATACAACTAAGCCTTTGTATGCAAGTTGCTCGGGTAATGTTGTGATAAGGCAACTATTAGAAGCTTGCATAGCTGTAATTGTTAGAATATTGAGAGAAGGGGGGCAGTCTATCAATATGAAATCATAATTCTTTGAAACTTTACTTATTGCCACTTTTAAACGTAATTCGCCACCAATTTTATTACTCAATTCTTTTTCCGCAGAGCTTAGTTCAATATCGCTTGGGGCAATATCTAAATTAGGTAATACAGACTGTATTGCCAGCGGAACGTCTAAGTTTAAGAGAGAATGGAACACTTGTGTTGGCCCGACACGGACATTAAGGACCTCACTCAAACTTCCTTGGGGGTCGATATCAATCAGTAGTACTTTAAAGCCTTTATTGGCTAGGGCCTCGCCCAAATAAGCAGTCGTAGTGGTTTTGCCAACGCCTCCTTTATGGTTGATGATAGATATTACACGAGCTTTCTCAAAAGCTTCATTGCTAAAGCCATATTGAGTGACCACTGGAAAAAGTGCCGAAAGGTGTTTTTCACTTAGATTACGAGTCCCGCTTATGACTCCAGATAAGGTATTTTTTGGTAATCCCGCTTCACGTTCGAGAGTAGCTACTGAAATGGCCGAGCGTCGTTTTAAAAATTTTAGAAGTGTTTCTTGAGTAAGCATCTTGCGTTGTTTAATATTATAAGCAAATGTAATATAATTGTTTGTAATATTAAACAAATTTTTAATTTATATAAGACTTTTTTAGCCCTAAAAATAGAAGTCTAAGGTAAAATATTAAAATGCGTAAGGTAAGAAAGACTTATAGGAAATTAGATTTAACTCTTCGTAGATAAAAATTTTGAATTAGTTATTCAAGCTTCCTTGTTGAATCCAAAATTTAATGATGTTTACTTCACAATCTGTGAGTTGCCCTCCCTTAGGCATTCTTGGTGCAGCACCATTAATAGAAACGACAGAATCATATAACTCACCACTCTGTGCATTTTCTTTTACTTGATTATAGGTTTCAAGTATGATGCCATCATAATGGTTTTTTGAATCATGGCATTGAAGACATTTTGCTTTAATCAAAGGCATTAATTCCTGATTAAAACTTACCGTTTTGTTATTATCAAAGCTACATGGGGCCTTTTCAATAGTTTTAGTTTGACAAGCAATCATTAAGTAAATTTGTAATAAAATGAGAACTTTTTTCATGATTGACTTTGAAAAGGAAAAACGATTGGACGATTATAGTTTAGCATTTAGGCTTTGGTATAAACTATTTTGCGATTTCAGTTTATTGTAAATATATTTTGCTAAAAATAGCGTAGATATCAAAAACTGAATATTTACCCTGTAAAGATAAGGGAGATAAATGATAGGTGTATATCAACCTGAATTTCTTAATAGAAAAATAAAATACATTAAAAATAGGTTAATGAAATTACAATGTTTACCAAAAAAGTCTTTCGAGATTTATGGATTTTGATTTTCTCATTAACCTTTGTCCAATTTTTATTTGAAGAAAAATAATACTAAACTACTTTAGTTTTCCTTCTTCAATCAAAATATCATACTTATATCCTGCTCCAAAATCTTTATTTAAAATAATCTTTCCTTCAAAAACAACATTATCTCCAACTGAGACAAATTCCTGAGTTGTAATTGTAATATCGCATGGTTTGCCGTTCTGCTTAGTTCCATCTTGAATATGAACCCAGTTTTTGCCCATTATTCCATCATTAGACTTGACACATTTCCCAGTAACAATAACCAACTTATTCTTATATTTATCCTTATTTGCTATTAATTCATTGAGTTTAATAGCACCTTTTACATCTTTTAGTTCATGATTGTGAACATGCGTATTAGGCGAAGTTTCGGGCATTTCATTGGCACTTTCAATGTTTCCACCAGGATGAGCCGAAGCATCAATAATACTTGTTACTAAAAAGATTTTATCAAAAACTCTTTTGTGTTCTTGACTTTCAAAATTGGTTTTTAAGAGGCCGCCTCTATAAAAATAAGTGTTCCCTATTTTAGGGTCGAATTTTGAAGCGGCAATCCAAAATGTATCAGTTTTTTCTTTTACTTTCAGATAGGTATATCGGTTAGCTTGTAGAACTTCTAAGGCTTCTACTTGGTGCATATCGGTAGGCGATGTAGCGATATTTGTTGGTACACTTTTATCGGTTTCTACCCCCGAAGATACTGCCGGTTTTGCCGTGTCTTCTACAATAACTTTAGGTTTTGACTTGCAAGCTCCCATCCATAGTGTGATTAAAACAAGGGAAAGGTTAAAAGTTTTCATTTCTTTAGAATATGTTTATTTGTTTTTACTTTTAAATCTTTGTGAAATAGTGATGAAGTAACGGTTATATGATTTTGTTGACTCGAAAGTTCCTTCATAATTGAGCATGATTGATGTACGCTTTGCTGTGTAAATGCTAGTCGAAATGCCAATGATATTTTGCTCCATTGCCTGCTGCTCGGTATTGAAAAAATTGTAGTCAACTCTTCTGAAGCTTAATTCCGCTGATAATTTACTTTTGAAAAGGTCTTTACTTAGCCTTCCACCAATGATTTTTCCATCAAAATAATAGGTATTCATCGTATTGATATTTAGGTTTAAAAAAGAGCCATTACCTAAAACTTGTGATAAATTTAGATTTACGACATAATTTTTGGTAGGTTCTGGTTTGCTCGATTGGTAGCGGTAAAAGCCTGCTACATTTAAACTCAAATATTTTGAAATACTATGATTTACTTGAACTCTAAATCCTTGTCGAGTTTCTTGGTTAATTAATTGGTCAATAAAAGTTCGATAAGATTCATAGTAAATTACATTTCTGCGGTTGTCGTATGAGGTTGAAATATTTAGCTTTTTAAACGGGCGATAACGCAGGGAAATATAGGTGCTTGTTAAGTTAACATCATTTGATTTTACACCATTTATATTTTGAAAAAGGTCTAATTCTAATGAATAAAAAAGATACATATTCTTAATTAAAGCATTAGAATGTTGGAAATATAAAAAACGGCGGTCGGTTTTGAAATTATTTTTCTGTTCGGCAAAAGCTAAACTTGTTTGAACTAAGCCATTTGGTTTTTCAATCTCGTGAGCAATAAAACCCCCTAATTGAAAGAGGGAAGAATTAAAACTGTAGTCATTATAATCAGGGTTAAAACCCGTGAAACCTCCAAAGATAATTTTTTTGTATTGATGTTGTACTTGTAAGCCATCAATTGCTCCCATATTTGCCATTCTATCGTTTATTTTTCTGCCCAGAGAAATATTTGTTTTGGGATTCGCCTCGTAATTGATGGCAAGCGTATAAACTTTAAAATCATCTCGGAATGATGTTTGCGTAAGAGAAGTATTTGCCAAACGATGTTGGTAATTGATATAATTTTGAATAGAAAACTTACTTCCATTGATATTATTTACATCAAGAACTAAGGAGGTTCGCAAGCGACTATAATTTTTCTCTTGTGCTTCCATACTTCCGTTAGCCGAAACCATCAGCCTGCCGTTAATGGTCTGTTTTCGTGGATTAGGCTCTTCATTTACCGCAATAATCTCTGTTTTTTTTGGGTTGATGCTATCATGTTTTATTTTAGTAACGGACTCTCTCGGCTCTACTTTCTCAAAGTTCTTTCGGTAATATCCAACTTTGAAGCCAACTTGAATAGTTTGGTTGGTTAGAGGTTTAGTTACACATGATTTTGAAGAAACAGCCTCTATTAAGAGTATTTTTTCCCATCTATTATTTATAAAAACAATTAAAGTATCATTGACAGATAAATCTTTGGTTTGTTCAAAACGTACGTATATGTGTGCTGGATTTACAAAAGTTACCACTCCTTCAACCAAATTATTGACTTGGGCAAAGGAGGAGAAGGTGGTGCTTATAAAAAACAATATGCCTAATATTTTTCTCATTTTTTTCTCAGTTTATTGTTTAACTATCACCTCTTGGATGGCAAGAATAACAGGCATTACTTTCATAAATATAGCCACTCTTACCTTTGTGCTCTTTATCGGTCTCTGTTTTACTATGACATTTAAAGCAAGAGAATACGGCGTAATTGGCTGAGTTTGTATGACAATCCGTACAACTATTCCACTTTCCGCGATGCTTCCCACTATAAATTGGGAACATTGCATCGTGGTTCCAATTAGCTGGTTTCCAAGCATTTTGGCTATGGCATTGTGTACAATTAGTAGGGAAGCCAGAAGCTGCGTGATTTGGACTGGCTCTATTATAATCGCCTGAATGGCAATCCACACAACTACTACGACTGAAATTACCTCCTGCATGACATTGAGTACAGTTTGAGGCAATTCTAGCGTGAGCTCCCACTAAGGGAAAATGATTATTATGATTGAAAGTCGAAGGTCTCCAACTTGGGTTTGTTGTATGACATGAGGCACAGTCTCTCGACAAATTAATATTTGTGTGATTCGGATTTGCTGCTCCGTTGTAAGCATTACTATGACATGAGTTACAGTCGGTCGGAGTACCTTTAAATCTTCCTCCAACATGACATGCCGTACAAGTTGTACTGGTATGAGCTCCTGTAAGTGGGAAGAAGTTATTATGGTTGAAATTTGCTGGCCTCCAACCCGGATTAGTTGTATGGCAAGAGGCACAATCTCTAGAGAACCCAGAAACAGTATGATTCGGATTAGCTGCTCCGTTGTAAGCATTACTATGACATGAGTTACAGTCGGTCGGAGTACCCTTAAATCTTCCTCCAATATGACAAGCCGTACAAGTTGTACTAGTATGAGCTCCTGTAAGTGGGAAGAAGTTATTATGGTTGAAATTTGCTGGCCTCCAACCCGGATTAGTTGTATGGCAAGAGGCACAATCTCTAGAGAACCCAGAAACAGCATGATTCGGATTAGCTGCTCCGTTGTAAGCATTACTATGACATGAGTTACAGTCGGTCGGAGTACCTTTAAATCTTCCTCCAGCATGACATGCCGTACAATTGTTTGCTATGTTAGCGTGTGCCCCTGTTAAAGGGTAATAATTGTTATGATTAAAGGTTGACGGCCTCCAACCTGGATTGGTGGTATGGCAAGAAGCACAATCTTTTGAAAAACCGGCTGCTGCATGATTGGGATTCGTTGCAGCATTGAAGGCGTTGGTGTGGCAAGAAGCACAATCTTTCGGAGTACTTTTCACATCTCCTTTATGGCAAGAAGCACAATTTGACGCTATGACTGCATGTCCTCCCGTTAATGGAAAGAAGTTATTATGATTAAATGAGGTAGGCCTCCAACTCGGATTTGTGGTATGACATGAAGCACAATCAGTTGATAGGTTGAGGGTATTATGGTTTGGATTTACACTTCGCTTGAAATTATCATTATGACAAGCATTACAATCTTTCGGCGTATTTTTTACATCTCCTTTATGGCAAGAAGCACAATTTGACGCTACCACCGCATGTCCACCCGTCAATGGATAAAAGACATTATGATTAAAAGTACTTGGTTTCCACCCTGGATTGGTAGTATGGCAAGAAGCACAATCAGTTGAAAGGCCCATTGCAGCGTGTTCAGGGCTTTTTGCTGTTTTGTAAGCAGCATTATGACAAGAATTGCAGTCTTTTGGGGTATTCTTATAATTACCCCCTTTATGACATTCTTGACAACTCACTGAGGCATGTGCTCCAGTAAGTGGGAAGAAGTTGTTATGAGCATCGAACCTCGCAGGCCTCCAACTTGGATTGGTGGTGTGGCAAGATGAACATTCGGTTGAAAAGCCAAATGCTTGGTGGCTTGGATTGACGGTTTTCTGATAATTTGTATTATGACAAGCATTACAATCAGTCGGAGTATTTTTATAACTGCCCTTGTGGCAATCATTACATCGTATTGTAGTATGCCCCCCTGTAAGCGGATAAAAGTTATTATGTGAGTCGAATCTTGCTGGACTCCACCCTGGGTTAGTACTATGGCAGGAAGCACAATCGGGCGAAATACCAATTGCCTTGTGGTTAGGATTCGTTGTTTTATTAAACGCAGTATTATGACAAGAATTACAGTCGTTTGACGTATTCTTGTAATTGCCTTTATGGCATTCTACACAGTTGTTAGCAATGCTTTTATGAGCACCGGTAAGTGGGTAAAAATTATCATGTACAGGAAATGAGGCAGGATTCCAACTGGGTTTAGTGGTGTGGCAAGAAGCACAGTCAGTAGATAGATTTAGCTTTGGGTGGTTTGGATTAGCTGTTTGATTAAAATCTGTTTTATGACAACCTACACATTCTGTTGGTGTATTATTAAAGTTTCCGTTAATATGGCATTTTTCACAGTCTTTGGCAATGGTAGCGTGGGCTCCAGTAAGTGGATAAAATTTATCGTGTTCAAGGAATTTTGCTGGTTTCCAGTTAGGAGTCGCCGTATGACATGAGGCACAATCAGTCGATAAATTGAGTTTTTGGTGATTAGGATTTACTGCTGCTTTAAAATCTTTTGTATGACAGTCTTTGCACTCAAGACCAATCGGATTAAACCTTACGTTTGTTTCCGATTGATGACATTTCTTACAATCAATAGTGGCATGTACTCCAGTCAATGGAAAAGAGGTTTCTTCGTGTAGTTTAGTAATATTTGAAACAATCCAGTTTTGCGTGCTATGACATCTAGCACAGTCTTTTCCAACTGTATTATTGTGTAAATCAGTATGACAAGATGCACAATTTGGAGACCCTTTCTTAAAATTTAGCGTTGTATGACAGGTTTTACAATTAATATTTCGATGCTGACCGCTCAAAGCAAACCCTGTAGTATCATGATTGAACTTAGTTTTTTTTGCATTAAAAGTCCAACCACTAGCGTTATGGCATTTAGCACAATCCATGGTGAAATTTTTCCCATGGGGTGACTGAGCAAATGCTGTTAAGGTCTGCGTCAGGAAGAGTAGTATTATAAATGACAGTCTACACATCGGTATTTGGCAATCTTATATGACCTAATTTCTTTATTATCTTTCAATGTTTCTTTGTGGCATTCTTCGCAAGAAACCGTTTGGTGTTTTCCATCTAACTTAAAATTTGTTTTATTATGGTTAAAATTCTCAGCTTTCCATGAATTTGGTGTGTGGCATCTTGCACAATCTGTTTGATTATTCTTTTTGAATTGCCCCCCATGAACATCCTGATGGCAAGCACTGCATTGCGTAGAGACTCCCTTAAAAATCTGAGTTGGTGGTGTTGTATCTTTATGAGTATGACACTCCCCACAAGCTACTTTCGTATGGCTGCCTATTAGAGCAAAAGCTGTTTGTTTATGGTCGAATTTTACTTCTTGCCAATTATTCGTATTATGGCAACTGCTACAAGATTCTTTCCCATAAAATTTAGCTTCAAGTTTACCAGCATGTATATCTTGATGACATTCAACGCAAGCGGTTGGTAGGTTGTTAAACGTCCATTTTTTATCAGATAAATGACAAGCAAAACAAGGCTGTGCCAAGTGGGCTCCAACCAACTTAAACTTACTTTTATTGTGTTGCTCAATTGTAAAATTTGATGGACTAAATCCTTCCACACGGTGGCAAGTGGCACAATCTGGGTATTTATCTTTTTTAGTTGCAAAATCGCCGTTATGCTTATCGTTGTGGCAATTCATGCAGGTATTATGAGGCAGTGGGTCGGTGAAATCTGCTTTGTGGCAGGTTTTACAATCTACAACTTCATGTTTTCCTTCTAGGGGGTAATCAGTTTTATCGTGGTCGAATTTTCCAACAAAAGATTTATTCTTAAGTAAAAAGGATTGCTCATTATGACAAGACTTACAATCTTGACCAAGTTTGCCTTCGTGTATATCCTTATGGCACGTAATACATGTAATATTTTTTACGGCCGAAAACTCTTGAAAACCACCTTCGCCACCAACTGTTTTTTCATGACATTTCTTACAATTAATCTCTCGGTGTTTGCCTTCTAAATGATATCCAGTAAGGGTGTGATTAAAGGCTTTGGTGGGAGAAATTTTTGTAAAAGAATCTTCAGTATGACATGCTTCGCAATTTCCGCCAAATTTTCCTTTATGGGTATCTTTATGACAACTACTACAATTATTGAATGGAATATTTGAGTATTTGGTAAATTTATCTCCATTCCGTACTTCTGTTTTATGACAAGAAGCACAGTCAACCGTTTTATGGGCTCCTTTTAATGTAAAGTCGGCATTGTTATGATTAAAAAGTGTTGCAGGTTTAAATTCGTTCTGATTATGACAGGAGGCACAGTCAGAAGAGAGCGTTTTTTTGTGGTAATCCTCATGGCATGAAAGACACTTTGTATCTAAACCCAAGAATGTTTTAGGCTTAGATTTGAGAGAAGCTACAACTATATTTTCGGATTTATGGCACTCATTACAGTTGACAATTTTTGTTTTGTGAGCCCCTTTTAATTCAAAACCAGTTTGTTTATGATTAAAAGTCTTTTTATCGAACCTAATCATGTCAAAATTGAGCTCATGATGTTCGCTGTGGCAGACTATACATTCTTTCCCTTTGATAGCAGCCGAGACGTGGAACCCCTTATTGGCTGCAACTCTTACATTCAACTCCTTATGGCAAGCCAAACACTTCTGATTAGATACTTTATCACCAATTGAATGGCATTGTGTACAATTTGAAATGCCTTCTAACTTTGCATGAGCCTTAGATAGTTTTCCGGGTGAAAGTTGGGCGTAAGAAATATTTATAATTGTAAAGAATAGACAAATTAGAGGAACACGTATCAAAGTCAACCAGTCCGAATTGTTAAGGTTCGAAAAGTTTGCTTTTGAGAGCATCATTGGCGTATGTGTTTCTATTTGAATCATTTATGAGATTTTACGATATACCCAAACCTTTTTGTTATTTCGATACCTGATTTTTTCAAAAATTCGGTTGGTAACTCTCCACCAGCGAAAATGTAAACTAAGTCATTAGGAATCTTTAATAGCTCATCTTGCTTTTTGAGTATCACCGCATTGGGTGTTATTTGTTGAACCTGTGTGCTAAATTCCATTCTCAAAGACTTTTGCTCAATAGCTTCTTTAATTCGTTCTAAATTTTTGGGTTTAAGCCTGTTAAAATTCTCACTTCTATACGAGAGTGTCACTTGATTTTCAGGAGCCAATAAAAGTGCATTTTCGATGGCCGAATCGCCACCTCCAACTACTAATATGTGTTTGTTTTGAATTAATTCGGGCTCTAATAAACGATAGGCTACTTTTTCCAATTCTTCGCCCACTACATTCAATTTTCTCGGGCTACCCCTTCGTCCAATAGCTAACAAGACTCTGTTTGTGATAAACTCGGTGCCTGTTTCTGATACTACTACATAGTTTTTATCATCTTTAACTATCTCTTTTATTTTGCAATTTTCTACGATTGATATATCATTTTTACTCGTAACCGATTGCCAGAGCTCCAGTAACTCTGTTTTACTCGTTTCAAATAATTTAACTTTTCCATGAAGAGGTAAATCCATTGGCGACGTCATGACAACTTTGGCTCTCGGAAAGTTGAAAACCGTTCCACCGAGTGAATCTTGGTCAACAATTAAGAACTTTAAACCTAATTTCTTAGCTTGCAATGACGCTGAAATACCCGCTGGTCCTGCTCCTATGATTACTAAATCGTAGGTTGCTTGATGGTTTTTATCCATGCTGGCATAAATATTATCAACGGCTTGTTTGCCTTGCTCGACACTATTTTTTATCAAACCCATTCCACCAAGTTCGCCTGCAATAAAAATTCCTTTTACATTGGTTTCAAAGTTTTGATTCACATGTGGCAAATCTACTCCACGTTTTTCGGTTCCAATTTTTAAAGAAATCGCTTCAACGGGGCAAGCATGAAAACATGCTCCGTGACCCACGCAATTTGAGGCATTTACTAACTCAGCACGGTCATCCACAATTCCGATAATATCTTTTTCGGGGCATGCTGCCACACAAGCACCACTCCCGATACAAGCATTAGGGTCGATAAATGGAAATAATGAAACGGGTTCGTAAATACCTTCTTCTTTAGCCTTCTCAATTTTGTTTTGAACGCTTTTTGATTTCTTCGATACTATCTTCAAATACACAAGCATCACTATTCCACATAGCAAAAAACCAACGCCGTAAATTAGTATTTCTTCTAAATTCATATTCTTAAAATACCCATCTATAACCAAAAGCTAACGTAACAACTACATGAATAAGCATTATAACAAGCATGATTATGGCAAAAGGTAAATGTATTACGTGCCAATAGCGAAACATTCGCTGCATGAAAACCAAGCGTTCAATTTTTCTACTTATATTTAACTCATCATCGACCAGCAATAACACACTTTTTATTTTGCTCGGCTCTAGTTGCGAGCTTTTAAGGTGTTTTTTTATGGTTTTCTTGAGCTGCCAATCAATAAAATATTGGCTTAAAATATTGCCTTTCAAGGCCGCAATTGCTGTCAAACGTATGATTTCTGATAAACGCTCTGTTCCGATTTCATTTTTTATTTTATCGGTCATTTCACTCCGCATATCTTTAATTTCGTGCAAACTCAGCTCTTGGCCTTGAATTGTTCTCGGAATCTGCAAATAAATAAAACGCCCTACTACACCACTGGCAACCACCGCAACCATACTCCAAAAACTGATAGAAACTAAGCCTCCAAACTTAAAAGAAGTATGAAATAGAACCATAATTGGCCCGAGTGTACACAGAAAAATATGGAATTCTAGCCAGTGTTTAAGTACCCAAACTTTCGACAAAGACTTTAAATATTTACGAGCTTGGTATCCAAAAACTCCAATTATCATCAAAACTGTTCCTGAAATGCCCAAACCATGACCCATTGTTCCACTTGGTTTTAGGAGTTTGTGGTCGGCATGATAAAATCGTTCTTCGATGGTTGTATTGTAATATGATTTCCCAAATACAGCCAAATAGATTGTAACAAACACTACAATCAAAGCCATGGAGCCTAAGTATATTCTATGTGCTGTTTTACTCATTTATTAAAAGCTTTTTTAGCTACGGGCCATTTTCTTTTTATAGCTGATATACGCCCAAATACTCAATGCCGTCAGTGTAATGGTTGTATAATATACTTCGGCTGGAATAGGAACGGGGTCTCCAGCAGCATAAGAATGTAATCCTGATAAATAATAGTTTACACCCAAATAGGTCATTATCACGGTGGCAAAACCAAATAATGAGGCGAAATTATACGCATAAACACTTTGTAATTTTGGGATAAATCTCATGTGAAGAATAAACCCATAAACTAAAATTGTTACCAATGCCCAAGTTTCTTTGGCATCCCAGCCCCAGTATCTACCCCAAGATTCGTTGGCCCAGACACCACCTAAATAGGTTCCAACACTTATCATTACTAAACCAGCCGTTAGGATAATTTCACTTACGATTGTCAGTTCTTTAATGGCTCTGATGGTATTGGTCTTATTCTTTTCATTCAATAAAATCATTAATATTAAATTGAGCATTCCAATTACTGCACCAAGCATCAAAAAGCCATAACTTCCCGCTTCGAGTGAAACGTGAATGGTTAACCAATAAGATTTTAGTACAGGAACTAAAGGCGTGATTTCGGGGTCGAGCCAACTCATACTCGCTACCAGTAAAACTGTTGCAGCAAGGGTAGCAGTGGCTGCTAAACCTCCGAGCGATTTTCGAGAAATAAGAAGACCCGCCAACATGGTTGTCCAGCCAATGTAAATCATTGATTCATAGCCATTACTCCAAGGTGCTCTACCTGAAATATACCATCTTAAACCCAGGCCAATTGTGTGAAAAACAAAACCAGCCAATAAGGTGAAATAGGCATATTTTGTAAGTTTGGCTGTAAGATTATTTTTTTTAACAGTTACGTATAAAAAGCCAATTGTAAGAACCAAGCTCAGAATTCCATATACATTGCGGAGTCTATTAAAAACATCTAATTTATTGAGTGTTAATTCTGCGTTCAGTTTTGTTTCGGAAGGCATAATGGCACTTCCATATTTTTTTTGGTAGATTGATATTTCTTCCAAAGCTTTATCGGCTTTGGCAAAGTTTCCACTATTAGCCGATTCGCTTAAAGCATTGATATAATTTAAAAAAAGTCCTTGTGCTTCAGTCTGATTGGCAGTAGTTTGATGATTATGCATGATTTCTGCCGCCGAAAGCCAAGTATTGGTGCTATCGTTTGGTTGCGGAAAAAGTCTAAACAAACTACCCGAAAAAACCATGTTTACTATGTTGATTTTTTCATCTAACTTAATAACAGCCTTTTCAAAAGTGCCTTGGTCTTTTGGCATCATCGACTGAGCACTTTTTACATGGGATTCTAACAAGTAATTTCCATCTTGATTAAAAAATGCGGCATAACTCAGCATATTTTCCTCAGAATTCAGAATTTTCCTGATTTCGGGGTGGTTTGGCACTTGTATTATTTTTGATTGCGTCCATTGGTCGGGCGACAAAATCATGGAAAGAATTATTTGTTCTGCACTTAGGTCAAATAAGGATTCTTTTTTTGAAATCTTTCTTAAAATCTCATTGGCGTACGTATTGACAGGTTTTACTCGACCATTATGGTCTTGTACAGCGAGTTTCCCAAAAGCAGTGGCGTGTTCTTTTGATATTTGAACTCCCTCGTTTGCCCAAACGCTTGTGGAAAATAATCCAAATAGAATAATACTACTCGCAGTTGATTGAAATTCTTTGAGTTTTCTTAACAGATAAGCAAATCTACTTTTTTTATCGAAAAAATTTAGAAATAAACCAATTGTGAGTAGAGCATAGCCAATATATGAAACCAAAGTGCCCCAATAATCATGGTTTACACTTAAATAAGTACCAAATTCGTCTTGGTCGAAAGAAGATTGGAAGAATCTATATCCTCCATAATCGAGAATATTATTCATAAAAATTCTATAATCTTGATTAACCCCATTCGAAGAATCAATCAATTTTACCTCACTTGCATAGGAAGAAGGATTTTCTGTACCCGGATATTTTTCAAGAATAAAATCTTTACATAAAATGGAAAAAGGTAACTCTTCAATTTTTGAACCATAGCTGATTGCAATTTTCAAATACTCAAATGATAAGATATTAGCTTCGCCTTCATCTCCTTTTCTGCCCATTATCAATGCTTCTTGAGTTTTACCATTCACTTTTACCGAAAGATTTAATCCAACCAAACTTTCATTTTTGACTTTATTACTCGCAGATTCTATTTTTAGGATACCTTTTTCAATAAAATCACCTATTACGAAGCTACTTCCTGCCACCGAATAAAGCGAACGAAGCATTAAAGGATGAGAAACGTTACCAGCCAGAGTATCGCTTTTTTGTGTGGCCATCACCGTTTGATTAACCGTTTGATTGGTCTGAAAAATCAAAGAGCCATTTTCTAAATTGATATTAAAATCACCTTCTACAAGTTGGCCAGTAAAATTGAAATGAACACCATTGATTGTGGCTTGTTCGCCTTGTTTTACAAAGTATTCTTCTCGACCGCCATTACCAGCCACAACTACTTTTACCATTGGGACTCCCGAAGGGTCAGGTATGGCTTTTTGTACGGGATTAGGTAAGAAACCATTAAGTTTAACCTCAATGATATTATTGCCTATTTGATAAGAATTTTCAAAAGAATTATTGCCCAAACTTGAAAAAAAGGCAGGTTCTTCGAATGAATAAGTTTTTTCGTTGAATAATACTTGAAATTTAAGATAACTTTCCGTCGATAAATACTTATTAGTTGTTTGTCCTTCACGAATGTGCATCATGCCTTCGCTACCTGCATATCGAGTGATGGCGGCTCCGATTAAGATAATAATAATAGAAAGGTGAAAGCAGAGTGAAGCCCATTTGCGTTGAGCAATTAGTTTATATCGCCAAACATTAGCAAGAATAGAAAGTCCAAATAAAAATAATAAAATCTCAAACCATTTAGTTCGAAAGACTACCTCTTGAGCAGAACTTGTTCCAAAATCATTTTCAATAAAAGTAGCTACGCCAATAGCTGCGGCAAATAACAAGAAGTACATGCCAGCCGCTCGCGTAGATGTTAGGGCCGTAAAAAACTTTTGAATTTTATTTATCATCGACTCAAAAAATAGGGAATTCAAATAATTTAAGAATAATACACAAACTGAGGGATAGTGACTAATCAATATGGGGTTTACTGGACGTTGAGTATTTTTTTAGCCAGTAAATGAATGCTTTAAATATGATTTTGTTGTACTTCCTTTGTCTAATTTATTGAAAAAATCAATTCTCATAGTTAAATACGGATATTTTTTTAATTTGCTTCCTCGTTTGCATTTTTTTTTATATTTTATTAATTATTGGCGGGATATTATTCTTCCTGCATCTTCATAATTAACTGAGTAACTAATAAAAATCAGCTATTAGGAAGCAAAATTTAGTAAATCGCCGTAATTCTTATTGACTAACTATTAACCTATTCTTGCGTGTGCTTTTTAGAAGAAGAAATAAAAAATTTTATCTGCCAGATGTGATTGATGGCTGTAAACGAAGGCGTCAATTAGACCAGAAAGAATTGTATGAAAATTATGCAAATTTTGCAAAAAACATTTGCTTAAGATATGCCGTTAATGAGATTGAAGCAGAAGAAATGCTTAGTGATGGCTTCTTAAAAATCTTTAATAATATAGATAAATATGATACAAACCAGTCTTTTGATGCATGGTTTCGTACTATAATGGTCAATTCTGCTATAGATTACTTTAGAAAACATCATTCAAAAGTAGATTTTACTGATTTAGACTCTGCCAAAGAAATACACACAAATGATATAGAGTTTGACTTAATTTCTGCAGAAGAAATTATGGCATTTATACAGAGATTAACGCCAGTTTATCGTACAGTTTTTTCATTATCAGCTGTAGAAGGTTATTCCTACAAAGAAATATCTGAAATGTTAGGAGTCACAGAAAGTGCAGTACGTGCAAATATTTTCAAAGCACGAACTAAATTACAAGTATGGATAAGTGAATACATGGCAAGACAAACAATAATTTAAAGCAATGTCATCAAGCGAATTATTTGATAAAAAAATAAAAGAAAAACTGGAGAGTATCAATAAACCAGTTAGCGAAAATGTTTGGAAAAACCTCAAACAACAAATGCCAGTTCCGTGGTATATTGATTTTTGGCGTAAATATGCATTGCCTTTTTATGCTACAATTACTTCAATTTTATTGCTTTTTAGTTTAAAAGAGCTTATTGAAAACCATAATCAAATAGAAATTTTGAATGATAAGATTACTACTATTCAACAAAATAAATCATTGATAAATACGCAAACGATAGTTCATCGAGATACGATTATTGTAGAAAAATATGTGTATTACAAGGCTAATGAAGATAAGAAATTATTGACTTTTTCTGGAAAAGATAATAGCCAATTGCTAAGAAATAGTGCTTTTGTTGCGAAAAGCGATGATGATTCCAAAAAGACAGCAGAACCTCAAAAAATAGAGAAGTCTTCTGAGGAGAGAAGTGAATCAGTAAAAACCTTAGAGGAAAATTTAGGTGAAAAGAAAGTAGTTCAAACCAGTTTGGTGAATGATGAATCATCGGTAATCGGTGAAAAAAAAGATTCTGTCAATACTTTGAAAAGCCCTAAAGTAGAAGCTCAACAAGCCATGCCAAGTTCAACTAAACGAAAGTTTCAGTGGCCAAAATTGCAAACACGATTTGGCCTTTCGAGTTCTGTTAGTATTGCGGGTGAAGTAAATTTAGGGCCAATGACGGAGTTATTTCTTACACCAAGTTTGGGGCTTTCAGCCGGATTGGGTTTTAATAAATATCCAAACTTAGAATATGGCTCTCCGCAGCAATTTAATCAACAAACAGGTCAAAATTTTGTACAGACCTACAACTCTAAAGTACCTAAAAACTATGATGCTTTGACGGAAATAGGTATTAATACATCAATTTTAGAGTTACCTATTGCTTTGAACTATTATATCCCAATTAATCGAAAATTTGATTTTAAGTTCTCTTTTGGTACTCATTTAGACCTAAAATTATATCAAAATATAAAATTTGAAACATATTATCAAGGAGAAGAAATATATACTAATTTCAATACTTATGCAGCCAAAAACACTTTGCATAATATGATTCTCGGTGCTGGAGTACAGTATAAGCAAAGAAATGTTTCGTTTATTTTAACACCGACATATATTTATAATTTCAGAGAGGTTGATTATGTAAATTCTGGAGGAGTTTTTCGTTTGAATGGTTCAATCATGATTGATTTTAAAAGTAAGTGATTAATTATATGATTCTTATGAAAGCCTGTGTATTCAACACAGGCTTTTTGTTTATAAAGAATTCTAAATAAGCTAAATATGATGAAGCAGAAGTAAATTTCACCAATACTTATTAATTAAAGAATGATTAAAAAACTTACTTATAGGAAGCAAATACGGAGAATCGTACGTATTCAGTTATATAAATAAACACTTATTTAAGTATGAACTTAGAAGAGAAAATTAGTAGAAATGAATTTCTTAAAAAGATGGGATTCACCGGAGCTGCTTTGATGGCACTTTATACACTTGATAGCTGTGTCAATGAAACTGGCGTAACCCCATCGGGGACGGCAACTTTAGATTTGTCATTACCAGCAAATGCTGCTTTGAAAAATGAAGGGGGGTATGTAGTAACTAATGGAATTGTAGTAGCAAAATACAATGGTAACTATATTGCTGCCACACTTACTTGTAGTCATGAAGGAAGAACACAGATAAGTTTTAAAAATAATGAATGGTATTGCTCTGCACACGGAGCAAGATTCGATGTATCTGGGAAAGGACTAAATACCGAAGGAAAAAAAGGTTTAGGAATTTATAAAACGTCGCTTTCTGGAAATATTTTAACCGTAACACCCTAAATGAAAAAAGAGCTAATTGCCATTTGTATTATGATGTTTTGTGCTTCGGCACAAGCACAAGATTTACTTGATGAGCTTGACAAAACTGTTAAACCCAAAAAGACGTATAGTTCAGCTACATTCAAATCTACGAGAATTATTAACGGTCATTCTGTTGAGACTATCTCTAAGAATCATTTAGATTTTAGAATTTCCCACCGATTTGGAAAATTAAATGATGGAGCGTATAATTTCTTTGGACTTGACCAAGCAACTATGCGTATTGGACTTGAGTATGGTTTAACTGATTTTTTAATGGTAGGAATTGGAAGAAGTACCACTCAAAAAACTTTTGATTATTTCGCCAAATATAAAGTATTAAGACAAGCTAAAGGAGGAAGCCCAGTTAGTATTACTGCTTTTGGTTCTGTCGATGCTATATCACTTACGACAAGCCCACAATTTAGGTTTTACAATAATTTAGAACGTTTAACCTATACAGGTCAATTATTGATAGCTAGAAAATTTGGAGAGCGTCTTTCATTACAACTTACGCCAACTTTTATTCATAGAAATAAAGTAGAATTAGATACTGAACCTAACGATATTATGGCAGTGGGCATAGGCGGACGTGTAAAAATTAGCAAGCGTACTTCTTTCAATGCCGAATACTTTTATCGTTTACCTATGAGCCTTGAACCGGGTATTCCAACAAACCCGAATTATTACAATTCTTTGTCAATGGGTTTTGATATTGAAACTGGTGGACACGTTTTCCAATTACATTTTACCAATTCACTTGGCATGATTGAAAGACAGTTTATTGGGCAAACAGAAGGGAATTGGGCCAAAGGAGATGTTCATTATGGGTTTAATATTTCAAGAACTTTTAGTTTTGATAAAAAGAAAAAAATATGAAAAATATAACAAAAATAATTATTGCGATTATACTCGCAATTCCTGCTTTTGCACAGCAAAATCAATGGATTTGTCGAACTGGTGAAACAAGCTTCTTTTCTGAAACGCCCTTAGAAAATATTGCCGCTGTTAATAAAAATGTGGCTTCAATTATTGATTTTACGAAAGGTGAAATTGCGGTTCGAATGACGATGACCGACTTTAAATTTCAGAATCATTTAATGGAAGAACATTTTAATGAAAACTACATGGAATCTGAAAAATTTCCAACGGGAACCTTTAAAGGTAAAATCCAAGAAACGATTGATGTAACTAAAAACGGTACTTATGATATTTCTGCCAAGGGACAATTAACCATGCATGGCGTATCTAAAGAGCGACTAATAAAAGGGAAATTGACCATCAATAACGGTCAACTTACACTAATTAGTAATATTGATGTTCCTCTAAAAGACCACAATATTGAAATACCTACCCTTGTAATGGCTAAAATTGCTGAGGTTATAGCGGTTAAAAATAAATTTGTATTTACATTAAAATAAGTAAACAACAATGCTTAGAGTTATCATTTTATTAGCCGTTGGCTTACTTAATTTTGGTTGCTATTATAAGAAAAATGCTTCTCCAAATCCCGCATCAAATACAGGACCATCTGGAGAAGTTATACAATTAAATTGTGTGAATACCTCTTCTTCATCAAATACAAACTCTGAAACTGTTTGCTTTGATTCGCAAGTATTACCCTTTTTTCAAACAAACTGTGCGATGAGTGGCTGTCATGATTCAAAAACTCGCGAAGAAGGTTATGACCTAAGTTCGTACAGCACAATTATTAAAAGAGGAATAAATACGAGTAAACCAACTAACAGTGAACTTTATAAAGTAATTGTTGATACTGGTAGAGATAGAATGCCGCCACCACCACGTCAAGCCATCTCAAAACAACAGTCGGATATGATTTTGAAATGGATTCAACAAGGTGCTAAAGAAACAGCTTGTGGGGTGAGTGTTGATGCAACAAACCCAACGTTTGCGAAAGTAATTAAGCCAATTATTGATGTAAATTGTTTGGGTTGCCATCAATCAGGAAGTGCTTCTGGTAATATTGTTTTAGATAGTTACAACACAATAAAACAGCAAGTTGATAATGGAAGGCTATGGGGTTCAATTGCCCAATTGCAAGGGTTTAGTCCGATGCCGCAAGGCCGTAAGTTATCAGATTGTGAGTTGACAGCCTTTAAAAACTGGATTGATAAGGGAGCTAAGAATGATTAGTCAATTCAGTAGTTGATAAAGAATTAAATTTCAGGCTATATTAGGCATTAATATAGCCTGAAAACAATCATCAAATTATTTTACCTCTTTTACAATAACCCTACCAAGTATTCAAGTAATATATGTGAGCCATTATTACTAGTCTTACCCCGCCCCCCGATAACCCATACAGACAAAGTATTTGTAAAATGGTTATCAAAAAACACAATTAATAATTCAGAACCGCAACAAGGCTGTTTTATTTAAAAAAATAATTTCTATCATTTTTTTTAAAAAATTATTACTCTAGATTTGAATCATACAACTGTTATGACTAACCCCATTCAGTATGTGGGTTTGAACTCAAGGGTATAATTCAAACTTTGTGAATTTAATGAAGTTTAGTAATGAAAATTCTCGTTTTAGAAAAGCGGGAATGGTAGGCATATCTTAACCTTAAAACAATCCATATAGCCATGATAGATAAACACTTCAAATTGATTTTAGATAATAGTTCAGAAAGCATTGTCTTCATTGGTACAAATCACGAGGTTTTGGCATTCAACAAAAAACTTAGAGATGTACTTTATCAATATTATAATAAAGAAATAAAAGAGGGAGATTTATATTATCCTGATTTTGTCATTGAAGCCAATCAAAAATTTTATCTTCAAGGTTTTGACTCAGCTATTAATGGAACCCCCTTTTCAATTCAATATCTTTCGAAAGTTGAAAATGTATCATATTGGTTTGAATATAAAATGATGCCAATTTATGAAGATGGTAAATTATTTGGAGTTACACAAAGCATAAAAGACATAACTAGAGAGAAAGTAGCCGAACAAAAGATTATTGATTTTTCGGAGAAACTACAAGCTTTTTTAAATAATACGGATGAGTCTATCACCTTATTAGATATGCATAGTAAGATTATGTTCATGAATCAAACTGCTCTTAAAACCATCACTCATAACACAGGGGGGGATAATTTTATTGGAGAAGATTTCAGAGACTTTATACCGGATAAAAATAATTTATTTTATAAATACTTCCCAATTGCTCTGCAGGGAGAAAATACAATAATAGACGTTTCTTATCTGAATACATTAGGTGAAACCATTTGGTATCAAACAAAATTTAATTCTGTGTATGATCAAAGCGGTAAGCAGATAGGCGTTTCAATTTTTGCGAAAGATATTAGCAATCAAAAAGCACTTGAAAAGAGCCTACAGGATAGTGAAGAAAAATTTAGAAAAATATCAGAATTAATGCCAGTTGGAGTGTTATTATCTGATGATAACTTTAAAATAAATTATTCTAATATTGCTGCAAGGGAGATTTTTCAATATTCAGAAGTTGAAATCAAAGAACTTTGCATTAGTAATGTGTTTGAAGGTTTTTCGATAAGCGAATCTGGTAAATTAAAAATTGATGATTTAGTTATTGACAATCCTTTTTTTAGCCAAGAAAAATTAATAGGATTGACAAAAATAAATGAAAAAAAACAGTTGCTTCTTAGTTCAAGTTCATTTTTTATTCAAGAAAATCAGCACTTCATTTTCATCGTTCAAGATATTACAAGTATTAATCAAAAGGATAATATCATTAAAGAACAAAACACTAAATTGCGGGATATTTCTTGGTATCAGTCGCATTTATTAAGGGCTCCACTAGCGAAAATTATGGGAATAGTAAAACTTTTAGAAGATGGCATAATTAGTGATGAATCAGAGAAAGAATTCTTGTTGAAAGCAATTTATGAAAGTTCAACAGAATTAGACAAAGTAATACATGATATAGTAAATAAAACATAGTTGATGGGCTATGATAGATTAATCTATACAACTCCCCTAGAAATATTACTGATAATCTTGTAAATTACTTTTGGGTTTGAATTTTTGTTTATGAATCAATTCCTTACACTTAAATATTATCCGAACAGATAAATATAAAACAAACCAAAGAGCTAATTTTTTATTTCAATGCCAATATATGTAAGATTTATATTACGAAATAGGCAACCTTTTTGAAACTGACCGAATGCTAAGTTTAGATTCTGAATGGATAATTTAGTGCTATCATGTTAAGTGTTTTTTGCGTTTTAATAGAGGTATTTCATCAAAACGTAAAATAAATTCTTTTTTTACTACAATATTTTGGGTTTCGATTTATAATATTAATTACATTTGTGTAATATAGACACATTGATTTGTAATTTTAAAATACGTTATAATTTACCAAATATTAGATGAGAAAGAGAATAGTTTTTATAGTTTTTATCGGTATTAGCCAAATATTAAAAGCCCAAACGCCTCTCAAACTTTGGTACAAACAACCTTCTGGAAATACATGGGAAAATGCAATGCCCATTGGAAATGGGCGTTTAGGAGCGATGATTTACGGAAATGTTGAACAAGAAATCATACAACTTAACGAACATACAGTATGGAGCGGGAGTCCCAACCGAAATGATAACCCCTTGGCTCTTGAAAAATTAGCTGAAATCAGAAAGTTAATTTTTGAAGGAAATCATAAAGAAGCAGAGAAATTGGCAAATCAGGCGATTATTTCAAAGACTTCGCATGGCCAAAAGTTTGAACCTGTGGGAAATCTTAACTTAGTTTTTGCTGGACAAGAAAATTATAAAAATTATTACCGAGAGTTAGATATTGAAAGAGCAATTTCAAAAACTACATATCAAGTTGGAGATGTAACTTATACCCGCGAGGCTTTTGCCTCATTGGCTGACAGAGTGATAATAATGAAAATTTCAGCTAATAAAGCAGGAAATGTTTCATTTAATGCCAATATTTCTTCTCCACAAAAAAGAAAAACGATTGCCACTACACCGAATAAAGATTTAACGCTTTCTGGAATAACCAGCGACCATGAAACTGTAAAAGGAATGGTAGCGTTTAAAGGTATTTCAAGAATAAAACTAGAAGGTGGAAGCCTTCAATCTACTGATACTTCTTTAGTGGTCAAGGGAGCTAATTCAGCGATTATATTTATTTCGATTGCCACTAATTTCAACAACTATCAAGATTTAAGCGGTGATGAAAACAAGCGTGCAAATGATTATTTAAACAATGCCTTCGCAAAAACATATACAACCCTACTTAGCTCACATATTTTAGCTTATCAAAAGTTGTTCAACCGAGTTAAAATTGATTTAGGCGAAACCGATGCCGCAAAACTACCAACGGATGAACGTTTAAGAAATTTTAGAAATATCAACGACCCTCAAATGGTAGCTCTTTACTATCAGTTTGGACGGTATTTATTGATTTCTTCTTCGCAACCAGGCGGACAACCAGCCAACTTGCAGGGTATTTGGAATAATCGTATCAATCCACCGTGGGATAGCAAATACACTATTAACATTAATGCCGAAATGAATTATTGGCCAGCCGAAAAAACCAATCTTTCAGAGTTGCATGAGCCTTTTTTGAAAATGGTAAAAGAGCTGTCTATAACTGGACAAAAAACTGCCAAAGATATGTATGGTGCCCGAGGTTGGATGGCCCACCACAATACAGATATTTGGCGAGCAACTGGAGCAATTGATGGAGCGTTTTGGGGAATGTGGACCGCTGGTGGAGGATGGGTAAGCCAACATTTATGGGAACATTATCTTTATACGGGTGATAAAGCATTTTTAGCTTCAGCTTATCCTGCTCTTAGGGGAGCTGCACAGTTTTACGCTGATTTTTTGGTTCCGCACCCAAATAAAAATAATTGGTTGGTGGTAAATCCTGGTAATTCGCCAGAAAATGCACCTGCAGCTCATGATGGCTCTTCACTTGATGCGGGTGTTACGATGGATAATCAAATTGTTTTTGATGTATTTAATAAAGCAATCAGTGCTGCTGAAATTCTTAAAATAGATGCCAATTTTGTAGATTCTTTAAAAAAGTTGAGAGCAAAATTGCCACCAATGCACATTGGGCAACATAATCAATTGCAAGAATGGCTTGATGATATTGATGACCCCAATGATACACATCGCCATATTTCGCACCTATACGGTCTTTACCCATCGAATCAAATTTCTGCTTATCGGACACCCGAACTTTTCGAGGCTTCTAAAAATTCCTTGATTTATCGTGGTGATGTAAGTACTGGTTGGAGTATGGGCTGGAAGGTAAACTGGTGGGCAAAACTGCAAGATGGCAATCATGCTTATCAATTAATTCAAAATCAACTTACCCCAATCAGTGGCGAACGTGGAGCTGGCGGCACTTATAATAACCTATTTGATGCACATCCTCCTTTTCAGATTGATGGTAATTTTGGTTGTACTTCGGGGATTACAGAAATGTTGATGCAAAGCAGCGATGGGGCAGTACATTTATTGCCAGCTTTGCCAGATGTTTGGCCTACGGGTAAAATTGCTGGTTTAAAAGCTATCGGAGGTTTTGAAATTGTTGAGATGCAATGGAAAGATGCCAAGTTAGTCAAATTGGTTATAAAATCAAATTTAGGTGGAAATCTACGTCTTCGTACACCTAATGATTTGAAACTAACCAATGGACTAAAGTTAGTAGCTGCGAAGGGAGAGAATCCGAATCCGTTTTATAGAATTGATGAAACAGCCAAACCCATTATTTCAGAAAAAGCAAATATCAAAATACCAAGTTTGAAAGCAACCAAACTTTACGATATTTCTACTAAAAAAGGTCAAATAATTGTGTTAACGTATTAAAAATCAGTAAATTAAATAAAAAAATACAATGTTAAAGACAGTATATAAAATTTGTGGCTTTATAGTTTTGTGGTTTTCAGTGAATATAGCCAATGCACAAGTTACCCTACCTAATCCAATATTAACAGGTTTTTACCCAGACCCAAGTATCGTAAAAGTAGGAGCAGATTATTATTCTGTACATTCAACTTTTTCATTTTTCCCAGGTCTTCCCATTATGCACAGCCGTGATTTGAAAAACTGGAAGCAAATCGGTAATGTAATTAGCCGTCCTTCACAAATGAATTTTATGGGCGAACGTATGTCTCGTGGTCTCTTCGCTCCCGCTATTACCTATTATAAAGGTATTTATTACGTTACTTGTACGGATATTGATAATGATGGAAATTTTGTTGTGACAGCTACCAATCCAGCAGGGCCTTACAGCAACCCAGTAAAAATTCCTGAAGTTCGTGGAATAGACCCTTCTATTTATTTTGATGAAGCAACCGATAAAGCTTACATCATTTATAACAGTGATGCACCAGATAATAAACCGCTGTATTCGGGTCACAGAACTATCCGAATGTATGAGTTTGATTATAAAAACTTAAAAGTGGTAGGCGAACAAAAACAATTAGTAAATGGCGGGGTAGATATAACCAAAAAACCTGTATGGATTGAGGGCCCTCACATTATCAAACGTAATGATTGGTATATTTTATATTGTGCGGAGGGCGGTACTTCTGTCAATCATTCACAAGTAGCACTACGTAGTAAAGATATTTGGGGACCGTATGTACCTTTCGAAGGAAATCCTATCTTGACTCAAAGGGGGTTACCTGCCGACCGACCAAATCCTATTACTTCGGCGGGTCACGCTCAATTTGTTGAAGGGCCAGATGGAAATTGGTATTCGATTTTTTTAGCTGTTCGCCCCTACGAAGGAGATTATTATAATACAGGTCGTGAAATGTTTATTGCCCCACTTAAATGGGTAAACGATTGGCCGATGATTGAACATGGAGAAAAAGCCATCGAATACAAATACAAAACAAATATTAAAGAAGTAAAGCAAAAGGGGGCATTACCACAAAATGGTAATTTCGCTTATACAATGACTTTTGAAAAAGGACTCGACCTTTCGATGATGCATTTACGAACAGTTGATAGTTCTTCATTCATAACTTCAAAAAATGGACTAACACTTAAACTAAAACCTGAAACAATTTCTGAATTGGGTAATCCTTCGTTCGTTGGAAAACGTCAGCAACACATGTATTCGGTAGCCGAAACCGAGTTGAATTTTAGTCCAAAAAATGAAAATGAGAAAGCAGGTTTGGTAATATATCAAGATGAAAGTCACTTCTACTTTTTGGCGAAATCAATCAAAGATGGAAAAGCACAGGTTGAATTATATAAAAGTGTTCATCGAAAAAAAGAGGTAGAATTAGTAAAAAGCTTACCTGTAGGCAATGGAAAATTGAATTTGAAAATAACTTCTAAGGCCGATAAATGCGATTTTGAGATTTCTGAAAACGGGAAAGATTATAAAATCATTGCCGAAAATTTAGATGGTAAGCACTTATCAACTAAAGTTTCTGGTGGATTTATTGGTAATGTGTATGCCATGTATGCTACCTCAAATGGTGAAAAATCAGATAATTATGCAATATTCAAGTATTTGAAATACAGCGGAAACGACCCAATGCTAAAATAATGAATAAGAATTTCGTATATCTTTTAATATTCATTTACACGGTTTTGCAGGAAAGTGTTTTTGCACAAAAAAACTTAGCAAACAACCCAATAATTCACGCAGATGTACCCGATATGTCGATGATTCGTGTAGGTGACATCTATTATATGAGTAGCACTACCATGCACATGAGTCCTGGGCTACCAATCATGAGTTCAAAGGATTTGGTAAACTGGAAATTGGAGAGTTATTGCTATGATAGATTGGTTGAAAACGATGCTATGAATCTGACTAATGGGCAAAATACCTATGGGAGAGGTTCTTGGGCAAGTTGTATTAGGTATCACAACGGAATGTTTATAGTAAGTACGTTTGCCGCTACCTCTGGTAAAACCCATATTTATACCTCTAAAAATATAAAAGGCCCTTGGAAAGAGCAGTCTTTTGCCCCTTCATATCATGACCACACCATTTTTTTTGACGATGATGGAAAAACGTATCTTATTTATGGTGCGGGAAAACTGAAGATATTAGAATTGAAATCCGATTTAAGTGGCCCAATCAATGTGGGTGAAGAAAAAGTTTTGATAGAAAACGCCTCTGCACCAGCTAATGCACCAATCATGTTGCCCGCCGAGGGTTCTCAACTTTTCAAATATAAAGGGAAATATTACCTTTTCAATATATGTTGGCCACGTGGTGGTATGCGTACAGTGATTATTCACCGTGCCGATAAAATCACTGGTCCATGGGAAGGAAAGCTTGCATTGCAAGATTTGGGTGTAGCACAAGGTGGCTTAATTGATACGCCAGACGGCCGTTGGTTTGCTTACCTTTTTCGAGATTATGGTGGCGTAGGTCGTATTCCTTATCTGGTCCCCGTAAAGTGGGAAAATGATTGGCCAGTTTTGGGCGAAAATGGTAAAGTTCCAATGACTTTAGACTTACCAACAAACAAAAGCTTGATTCCTAATATTGTAAATTCTGATGAATTTACTCGTAAAAAAGGAGAATCAGTTTTACCCTTGGTTTGGCAATGGAATCATAATCCCGATAATTCGCTTTGGTCAATTTCTGAGCGGAAAGGTTTTCTTCGCCTAAAAACTGGTAGAATTGATACTTCATTCGTCTCGGCACGTAATACACTTACCCAACGCACTATTGGCCCCGTAAGTGCAGGTTTGGTTGCTTTAGATGCTTCGAAAATGAAAGAAGGAGATGTAGCAGGATTAGGCTTACTTCAAAAAAACTATGGATTTGTAGGTGTAAAAATTGAAAATGGAATAAAATCAATCGTAATGGTATGCATCAAAGGTGGTAAAGGTACTGATGTAGAGAAAATATCAATTTCGCAAAACAAGGTTTATTTCAAAGCTGAATGTAACTTCAAAGACCGAGCCGATATAGCATACTTCTACTTCAGCCTCGATGGAAAATCATGGAAAAAAATTGGTGAGCCTTTGAAAATGCCTTATACGCTTCCGCATTTCATGGGTTACAGGTTTAGCTTGTTTAATTACGCCACTCAAGAAGTTGGCGGCTTTGTTGACTTTGATTATTTCAGAATCGAAGAAAAAAAATCAAAAAAATAAACATCAAATAATGAAAAAAATATTTTTCGCTTTGGCATTATCTATAATTCTTGAAAATGCTTTCGCCCAAGACCCCAATTTTCATATTTATCTCTGTATTGGGCAGTCAAATATGGAAGGAGCGGCACGAATCGAAGAGCAAGATACCATCAATATTGATAGTAGATTTAAGATTTTAGAAGCATTAGATTGTCCACAACTAGGCAGAAAAATGGGTCAATGGTATTTAGCTAAACCTCCACTTTGTCGTTGTAATACTCGCCTTTCTCCAGCCGATTATTTTGGCCGAACGCTGCTACAAAATATGTCTCCAAAACAGTCTTTGGGTTTGGTTCATGTTGCTGTTGCAGGAAGTAAAATTGAGATTTTTGATAAAATAAAGTATAAAACTTATCTCGATTCTTCCGCCAAAGAAAAACCGTGGATGATAAATATGGCTAATTCATACGGTGGGAATCCCTATGAAAGACTCATAGAAATGGCAAAAATTGCTCAAAAATCGGGCGTAATTAAAGGAATTCTTTTACATCAAGGCGAATCGAATACAGGAGATAAGACTTGGCCAGCTCAAGTAAAAAAGATTTATGATGATATTTTAGCTGATTTAGGCATGGCTCCAAACTCAATTCCTTTGATTGCCGGCGAATTAGTATCGGCCGAACAAGGTGGAAAATGTGCCAGCCATAATACCATCATTGCCACACTTCCGCAGGCCATTCCTAAGGCAATCGTGGTTTCGTCTAATGGCCTAACTGCAGCTAAAGATGGTTTACATTTCGATTCAGCAGGCGTTCGTGAATTCGGCAAACGCTATGCAGAAGCACTTATACAATATTCAAAAAAGTAAAAAATGAAAAATAAATTACTCTTAATAGCTGCCATCCTTTGTGGCTTTTCTGCTTTTTCACAAGAAAAAATCATACTTTATCCCAATGGTGTACCTAATTCCAAACCATCAAATGTGTCCGAAACAGGTGCCGACCGAGGTTTGTTTAAAGGAATTACGAATCCGAGTTTGGAATATATAAAACCAGAGAACCCTAACGGAACTGCTGTAATTGTGATTGCTGGCGGGGGTTATGGCGTAATTGTTTACAATGGCGAAGGTTTAGGAACAGCGAAAAGTTTAGCAGAAAAAGGTATTTCTGCCTTTGTGCTGAAATACCGATTACCAAGTGATGAAATAATGGTCGATAAGAAAATTGGACCTTTGCAAGATGTGCAGCAATCAATCAAATATTTAAGAGAAAATGCCGAAAAATATGGCATTGATAAAAATAAAATTGGTGTGATGGGGTTTAGTGCAGGTGGACATCTGGCGAGTACAGCGGCTACTCATTTCGAAAAATCATACATAGAAAACCTTCAAAATACCAATCTCAGACCAGATTTTCAGGTACTGGTTTACCCGGTCATTACTATGCAAGATGGTCTAACACACGGTGGTTCGCGTGATGCCCTTCTTGGTAAAACCCCTACAACGGAAGATAAAGATTTATTTTCAAATGAATTACAGATAAAAACAAATACACCAATTACGTGGCTTACTCATACCGCCGACGATAAAGTGGTAGATGTTGATAATAGTATTCAGTATTTTGAAAACCTTCGAAAAAATAAAGTAGAAGTAGAAATGCATATTTTTCCGAAAGGCGACCACGGATTTATCTTCCGTCATAAAGGTTGGATGAATCCATTATTTGATTGGATGGAGCGAAACAAACTACTCTAAAAACGATATCAATTAAATTCTCTATAACTATGAAAAACAAATACTTTTTAATCTATTTCGGGCTGATTTTGGGTGCATTTACAGCACAAGGGCAAGCCCCACGAGGCCCGATTGTTGTTTCGCCGAAAGTAAACCCTGATAAAACAGTAACTTTCTCCTATTTAGCTCCAAATGCTACAAGCGTTTTACTTGATGGCAATCAATTTGGCTCTGCAAATGTACCTATGACTAAAGGCGAGAACGGTGTTTGGTCAATTACGGTAGGTCCAATCAAGCCAGATATTTATCCTTATGGATTCAAAGTTGATGGTGTAACCATAAGCGACCCTTCTAATACGTATTTATTTCCAAACGAACGTTTTAAAGCAAGTTTAGTTGAAATTCCTTCTGATTCGCCAGCTATTTATGCTCTTCAAAATGTGCCTCATGGCTCTATTAATTATGAATATTATCCTTCTGTAGAAAGTTCTACGGGTACGCTTGTGGTATATACACCACCAGGATACAATAAAGAAACGGCTAAAAAATATCCAGTTTATTACTTAATCAGTGGTACAACCGATACAGAAGAAACCTTTTGGAAAGTAGGAAAAGTAAATCTGATGCTGGATAATATGATTGCTCAAGGAAAAGCAAAGCCAATGATTGTCGTAATGCCTTACGGAAATCCTTTAGCAAGAATTGCTGAACAAACTGGTAAAGATAAACCCTCTGATGTGATGAGCCGTGATGGTGAAGATGCCCTCAAACGTATGAAGTTATTTGAGACCGACCTCATTACGAAAGTTATTCCTTACGTAGAAAAAAATTATCGAGTTATTGCAAATCGTGATAATCGTGCGATAGGTGGTTTCTCTCGTGGAGGTGGACAAACGCTCCGCACCGCCTTTAACAACGTTGATAAATTTGCCTACGTGTGTAGCTATGCATCCTACATTTCTCCCGCCGAAATGGATAAGAGTTTTACAAACATTACCGAAAATCCCGTAAAAACTAACAAAGATTTTAAGTTACTTTTTTCGGGAATTGGTACAGATGACTTCCTTTATAAAGGTACTACTGAGTGGGAAAATTATTTAAAAGAAAAGAAAATTAAATTTAAAAGCTATGTAACCGATGGCGGACATACTTGGATGAACGTGAAAAAGTATCTCAACGAGACTTTGCCTATTTTGTTTAAATAATTATAAAAAGTATAGAACGCAGATTATATGGAGTCTTTCAGAAACGTTGATTAACGCTGAAAGCCAAAGTAAAATATGTGTTGGTACTCTGTGCCATTAGCTTTCAATTCTTACAAATTCAACTCAATCAATGAAAAACTTTCTCAAATTTAGCCTTTTAGCTGCAACAATCGTTGGTAGTATCAATATTGTTGAGGCACAACAAGCAGCCATTATCGAAGATTTTAAACCTTCGGTGCTCAATCAGCCGCAGCAAGAGTTTCCAATGGTAAACTCGCAAGGTTATGTACGCTTCAAAATTGTTGCTCCCGCTGCCGATAGTGTACGTGTAAGTTTAGGACTAGGTGGGCGTGGAGGAACCAAACTAGCTAAAGCTGAAGATGGCTCGTGGACGGGAACAACGGAAGGTCCCATGGATGAAGGCTTCCACTACTACAACGTAAGAATTGATGGCGGTAAATTCAATGACCCCGGAACCTTGAATTTTTATGGCTCAGTTCGCTGGGAGAGCGGTATAGAAATTCCAGCCAAAGACCAAGAATTTTATACATTAAAGAATGTTCCGCACGGAAATGTTCAACAAATTCTTTTCCCATCGCCAAGCACGAATACTTCAAGAAGAGCATTTGTATATACTCCTCCTGGTTATGAAAAAAGTAAAGAGAAGTATCCTGTTTTATATCTTCAACATGGTTGGGGCGAAGACGAAACCGCTTGGATGAACCAAGGTAGAGCCAATTTAATTATGGATAATTTGATTGCAGAAGGAAAAATTAAACCATTTATTATTGTCTGCACTTATGGAATGACGAATGATATTCGGCCGGGTCAACCTGGTGGTTTACGAAACTTCAAAATCGAACCTTTCCAAACTGTTTTAATTGATGAATTGATTCCTTATGTGGATGCTAATTTTAGAACTATAGCTAAAAAAGAAAAACGAGCAATGGCAGGCCTTTCGATGGGTGGTTTTGAAACAAAAACAATCTCCATGAACAAAACAGATGTTTTTACTTACTATGGTTTGTTGAGTGGCGGAACTTATGCACCAGCCGATTTCAAAGATAAACCACAGCCTAAACTGATATTTTTAAGTTGTGGCAGTAAAGAGCGTCCTGATGGTGTTCGTAAGGCAGGTGAAGAACTGAAAGCGGCAGGTTTCAACGCCGTAAGTTATGTTTCAGAAGGAACAGCCCATGAATTCCAAACTTGGCGTCGTAGTTTATTCCAAATGGCTCCATTACTTTTTCAATAAACTTTACAGACACTTTTAAAAACTGATTTTGCAAGTGTAAAATACATTTAGATATGAAAAATATATTTTTCGCAATATTTACCCTTTCCTTGATAACGATTCAAACTTTTGCCCAAACTTCAGAGAAAGAAATGCCTAAAGGTTATGAGAACGCAAAAAATGGCATTGCGAAGGGCAAAATTGATACGGTTCAGTATGCTTCCAAGACCGTTGGAAGTACTCGTAAAACATTAGTTTATACGCCTCCAAACTATGATAAAAAGAAAAAATATCCAGTTTTTTATTTACTTCATGGCATAGGCGGAGACCATCTCGAATGGTTTAAAGGAGCAAATCCTCAAAATATTTTGGATAACCTGTATTCAGAAGGAAAAATCCAACCCATGATAGTGGTCATGCCTAATGGACGTGCAATGAAAGATGACCGTGCTATTGGAAATATTTTTGATAAAGATAAAGTGGAAGCTTTCGCAACCTTTGAAAAAGATTTATTGAATGACTTAATTCCGTTTATTGAAAAAAACTATTCAACCTTAACTGACCGAGAAAACCGTGCCATTGCAGGCTTATCAATGGGAGGGGGTCAATCATTGAATTTTGGTTTAGGAAACTTAGATAAATTTGCTTGGGTAGGTGGTTTTTCTTCGGCACCAAATACAAAAGTTCCTAAAGAATTATTACCGAATCCTGAAGAAGCTAAGAAAAAATTAAAGCTGCTGTTTATTTCGTGTGGTGATGCAGATGGATTAATTACATTTAGTAAGCGTACCCACGACTATTTATATGAAAATGATGTACCTCATATTTATTATTTGGAAGCAGGTGGACATGATTTTAAGGTTTGGAAAAATGGTCTTTATATGTTTTCGCAATTTTTGTTTAAACCCACGAATCCAAGTACGTTTACTAAATATTCGGTGTTAGGTACTCCTGCTGCAAGTAATATTCGGAATGCCAAGTACCCCCAGATTTTGCCAGATAATCGGGTAATTTTTAAAGTGAAAGCTCCAGAGGCACAAAAAGTACAAATTGATTTGGGCAAAAAATATGACATGGTAAAAGATACTAGCGGTTTTTGGAATGTAACCACTGATTCAATTAGTCGAGGATTTCATTATTATTCACTTTTAATTGATGGTGTAGCAGTAGCCGATCCAGCCAGCGAAACTTTCTATGGTATGAGTAGAATGGCAAGTGGAATTGAAATTCCTTATAGAGAAGGTGGGTTTTATGCTCTAAAAGATGTTCCTCACGGTGATATTCGCATCAAAAAGTATTTTTCTAAAGTCACCAATTCTTGGCGTGAGGTGTATGTTTATGCCCCTCCGGGTTATGATAATTCTACTGAAAAATATCCAGCTTTATATTTATTACATGGAGGTGGTGAAGACCAAAGAGGTTGGGCTACACAAGGAAAAACCGATTTGATTTTAGATAATTTAATCGCTGAAAACAAAGCAAAACCCATGCTTATCGTAATGGTTGATGGTAATTTCTATGGTAATGGCGGTGGAGTTGCTGGATTTGGCATGCAACAATTAAATCAGTTTGAAAATGAGTTAAAAAATGCAGTCATTCCTTTTATAGAATCCAATTATAGAGTTTTGAATGATACTAAAAATCGTGCATTAGCAGGGCTTTCAATGGGTGGCTTACAAACACTACATGCAGGCGTTCGTAATTCTGATTTATTCAGTTATTTGGGCGTTTTTAGCTCTGGATGGTGGGCAAATAATACTAAACTTTCCGACCCACAGTATGAATTTATGAAAATCAATAAGGATAAAATAAATACTAATATCAAAGAGTTTTGGATTTCACAGGGTGGTAAAGAAGATATTGCTCATGCAAATTGCCAAATTATGATGAAGAAATTCGATGAAATGGGAATAAAATACAAGTATAGCGAATATGCTGGTGGCCATACATGGCCAGTTTGGCGACATGACTTATATTTATTTTCACAATTATTATTTAAGTAAAACCAATCATTTATTAAAGTGAAAAAAATAATTCTATCAATCTTAACAGGCTGCTTTACTTTAACTTTATCAGCCCAAACCAAAATCACGCTAAATACTGATTTGGCTAAAACAAAAATTAATAAACATATCTATGGACATTTTGCCGAACACCTTGGTCGTTGTATCTACGGTGGAATGTATGTAGGCGAAGGAAATACAAAAATTCCAAATACTGCTGGTGTTAGAAATGATGTAATTCAAGCACTTAAAGAATTGAAAGTGCCAAATTTGCGTTGGCCGGGTGGTTGTTTTGCGGATGCCTATCAATGGAAAGATGGTATTGGGCCAAAAGATAAGCGTCCTAAAATGGTTAATATGTGGTGGGGAGGAGTTACAGAAGATAATAGCTTCGGTACACATGATTTTCTTGACCTTTGCGAAAGAATTGGAGCAGAACCATATTTGGCTGGAAATGTAGGAAGTGGCACTGTAAAAGACTTATCAGATTGGGTTTCGTATGTAAATCATCCAGGAGGTAGTCCAATGGCAGAACTTCGTAAACAAAATGGTCGCCAAAACCCATGGAATGTAAAACTTTGGGGCGTTGGAAATGAAGCGTGGGGGTGTGGAGGTAATATGACGGCAGAATACTATTCAAATATTTACCGTCAATATGCCACTTTTATGTCTGACTCAAAAGATGCCAAACTTTATAAAATTGCCTCTGGTGCAAGTGATGGCCAATATGATTGGACAGAAACACTAATGAAAAATATCCCTCATCACATGATGGATGGGGTGGCTCTACACCATTATTCTGTTTTGAGTTGGAAAGAGACTAAAGGCCCTGCCGTTGGCTTTACTGAAACTCAATATTTCAAAACGATGGATGAAGCTTGGAAAATGGACGAGTTCATCAAAGGACACAGCACCATCATGGATAAATATGACCCACAAAAGAAAATTGCATTAATAGTTGATGAGTGGGGCGGTTGGTATGATGTTGAACAAGGTACAAACCCAGGTTTCCTCTATCAACAAAATACCATGCGTGATGCGGTGATTGCTGGTCTAACACTCAATATTTTTAATAATCATGCAGAACGTGTACGTGGAGCAAACTTGGCACAAATTGTAAATGTTTTACAGGCGGTCATTTTGACTAACGAAGAAAAAATGTTACTGACGCCAACCTATCATGTGATGAAAATGTATAATGTGCATCAAGATGCAATGCTCGTACCAATGAATATCGAATCGCCAAATTACGAATTTAATGGTAAAAAATTAACGGCAGTTTCATCTTCGGCTTCTAAAGATGCATCAGGAAATTTGAATATTTCTTTGACAAACATTGATTATACGAAATCGCATGAAGTAACAATTAATTTAAGAGGTGAAGATTTTTCTAAAGTTTCAGGCAAAATATTAGCTTCTTCTAAAATTGATGACCACAATAGCTTTGAACAACCTAATAAAATAGCAATCAAAGATTTTAGTGGCGTAAAATTTGAAAAAGGAGTTTTAAAACTAACCATTCCTGCTTTTTCAGTGATTGTGTTAAATCTTTCAAAGTAACGTATCTTGTTAGCCCTATTTTAATACAAGATTGTATGAGCATGAAATGCCGTCTTGTATTTCATTTATAAAAGAAAGAACATTGTTTATTTAATAAAATTAGTGGAGATTATATATTTTCACTAATTTTATTAAAAACACTAACCAAATTGCAAACTAAATTTTAATGCTTGCAAAAAATAGATGGATAAGTACCCTCATTCAACTCGAATACTTGTAGCTCTTGATTGTATAGTTTTTGGCTTTGATGGTGAAGCCCTTAAACTCTTATTAATTAAAAGAAATTTTGAACCAGAAAAAGGTAAATGGTCTTTAATGGGTGGTTTTTTAGAAGGAAATGAAGACCTTGAAGTTGCCGCTAATCGCATATTATACGATTTGACAGGTTTACAAGATATTTATTTTGAAGAAATTAAGACTTTCGGAAAAGTTGATAGAGACCCAGTTGAGCGTACAATTTCAATTTGTTTTTTTGCCTTAATCAATATCCACGCTCATAATCAAGATTCTGCCAAAGCACAAAACGCTTATTGGATTGATTTAAAAAATAGACCAAACCTTATTTTTGACCATAACCAAATGGTCGATTTAGCTTTAGAACAATTACGTTATAAAGCGGCCCTGCACCCTATTGGATTTGAACTTTTACCCGAAAAATTTACCATTCCACAACTTCAGAAATTATACGAAGCTATTTATGATACCCCACTTGATAGAAGAAATTTTAGCCGAAAAATTCTTTCTACTAACCTTCTGATTGATACTGGTGAAAAAAATCAGAATTCAGCTACAAAAAAGGCAATTCTCTACCAGCTCGACAAAGATAAATATCAAAGACAGTTTAATGCCTTCCATTATTTTATCTCCGATTCAATGAGATAAATAATAAATTTTCATTAAAAAATTAAAATACTTTGGAAATAAATAAAAATGTGTCATATTTACACGAATATTAATGTGTCAAAATAACACAAATGAAAATGTCAAAGAAATATACCATAGGTCTTGATTACGGAACTGATTCGGTACGAGCATTGGTAGTCGATACACAAACTGGTGAAAATGTTGGAACTGCAGTCCATTATTATGAACGATGGAAAAATGGTTTATTCTGCAATCCATCTATTTCACAATTCAGACAACACCCACTTGATTATCTCGAAGGCCTTGAAAGTGCAATAAAAGGTGCTTTAGAAGGACTTTCTGACGAAATCAAAAAAAGTATTGTTGGTATTTCAATTGATACAACTGGCTCAACGCCCGTAGCAGTTGATAAAAAAGGTACTCCTTTGGCTCTTTTACCAGAATTCTCTGAAAATCCAAACGGTATGTTTATTCTATGGAAAGACCATACCGCCAACACTGAAGCAGAAGAAATCAACCAATTAGCCCATACATGGAGCACCGACTTTACCAAATATGTGGGTGGGATTTATTCTTCAGAGTGGTTTTGGGCAAAGATTCTGCGAACCCTTCGAGTAGATGCTGCGATTCGTGAAAAGGCTTTTTCGTGGGTAGAACATTGTGATTGGATTTCTGCGGTGCTGACAGGTAATACAAACCCACTCACCTTGAAGCGTTCACGCTGTGCAGCTGGTCATAAAGCTATGTGGCATCAAGAGTTTGAAGGACTTCCATCAGAGGAATTTCTTACAAAACTTGACCCTTTATTGACAGGTTTAAGAGAACGACTTTTTAGTCAAACATATACTTCTAATGAAACTATGGGCATCATTTCCAAGGAATGGGCTATTAAATTAGGCCTTCCTGAAGATGTATCTATAGGTGTTGGAGCTTTTGATTGCCACATGGGAGCCGTTGGTGCAGAAATTGAACCTTACGATTTTGTGCGGGTGATGGGCACTTCAACTTGCGATATGCTAATTGCTCCCAATGAAGAAATCGGTCATTTGCTCATTCGAGGAATTTGTGGTCAAGTAGATGGTTCGATTATTCCGAATATGTTAGGAATGGAAGCCGGACAATCAGCTTACGGCGATTATTATGCTTGGTTTCAAAAAATTATCTCTGAGCCTGTTAGAGAACTTTTAGGAGAAAAAGCTGCCGATGAATTAGTGCAAAAACTTATCCCTTATTTATCCGAAAAGGCTTCTCTCATACCTATTACCGAAAATGACCCAGTAGCTACCGATTGGATTAATGGACGAAGAACACCTGACGCAAACCATGAACTCAAAGCGGCATTTATGGGCCTAAATTTAGGTACTGATGCCATTAAGCTATTCAAGATGATTGTTGAAGCAACAGCCTTTGGCTCAAAAGCTATTGTAGATAGATTTATTGAAGAGGGTGTACCTATTAAGCAAGTAATTGCTATTGGTGGGGTTGCCAAAAAATCTCCTTTTGTCATGCAAACGCTCTCAGATGTACTGAATATGCCAATCAAAGTTGCCAGTTCCGACCAAGCTTGTGCTCTTGGTGCTGCAATGAATGCTTCGGTTGCTGCGGGTGTTCATGCAAACTTATTTGATGCACAAAAAGCGATGGGTTCGGGCTTCGATGCTCGTTATGAACCCCGCCCCAACTTCGTAGAAGTTTATCAGAAATTATATCGAAAATATCAAAGTTTAGGAAAATTCATTGAAAAAAATGCTTGATTTAAAACAATTCGAGGTTTGGTTCGTAACGGGTAGTCAGCACCTGTACGGGGAAGAAACACTCCGCAAGGTTGATGAACATTCAAAAATTATTGCTGATTTTCTCAATAATTCACCCAAAATACCTGTAAAAGTAGTATTTAAGCCTGTTGTAAAAACACCTGATGAGATTCTGAATATTTGTAGAGCAGCCAATATTACGCACAACTGCGTGGGTATTATTACTTGGATGCATACTTTTTCTCCTGCCAAAATGTGGATTCGTGGGCTTAACGCTTTGCAAGTTCCGATTCTACACCTTCATACGCAATTCAATCGTGATATTCCTTTTTCTGAAATAGATATGGATTTCATGAACTTGAACCAATCGGCACATGGCGACCGAGAGTTTGGGCATATTTTGTCTAAAATGCGTTTGAATCGCAAAGTAGTAGTTGGGCATTGGCAAACAGAATCGGTACTCGAAAAAATTAATAGTTGGGTTCGTGTTGCGATTGGGAAGTACAAAATGCAAACCATGAAAATTGCTCGTTTTGGTGATAATATGAGGTATGTTGCAGTAACTGATGGCGATAAGGTTTCTGCTGAAATGAAATTTGGCTTTGAAGTTAATACTTATGCCGTGGGAGATTTGGTCAAAGTAATCAATCAGTTTTCCGAAAACGAAATTGATAAACTTATTCAAGCCTATGAAGATACCTACGAATTAATGCCCTCATTAAGCAAAAACGGTGAGCATAGAAGTGCTCTCGTTGAAGCTGCCAGAATAGAATTAGGTTTAAAAGCATTCCTCGAAGATGGTGGTTTTTCTGCCTATACTAATACGTTTGAAGACCTACATGGTATGCGACAGCTTCCGGGCATTGGTTCCCAACGTATGATGGCCGCTGGTTATGGTTATGGCGGCGAGGGCGATTGGAAAACCTCGGCAATGGTGCATGTATTAAAAGTAATGGCAAGTGGTATGCCGGGAGGAAACTCGTTCATGGAAGATTATACCTATCATTTCCATCCAACTGATTCGATGGTCTTAGGTTCGCACATGTTAGAAATTTGTCCATCAATTGCACAAGGAGCAGTCAAATGCGAGGTTCATCCGCTTGGGATTGGTGGCAAAGAAGACCCTGTTCGCTTGGTATTTAATGCATCTGCTGGCCCTGCTTTAAATGTTTCTTTAGTTGATTTAGGCAATCGTTTCCGTCTGATTGTCAACGAAGTAGAAGCGGTTGAAGTCACAGAATCTTTCCCTAAGTTACCCACAGCTCGTGCTATTTGGAAGCCTCAACCAAGTATGGAAATTGGCTTGCAAGCATGGATTTTGGCGGGCGGAGCACATCATACTGTTTATAGCCAGAATCTTACAACCGAATACATCGAAGATTTAGCAGAAATGTTAGAGGTGGAGTTGGTAGTAATTGATAAAAATACCAGTATCAAAAGTTTAAAAAGTGAATTAAAGTTAAATGAAGTGTATTACAGATAACAATCTGAAATACACCAAATTGTAGAGTTCTTTGAAATGTTATTCCAAGATTTTTGGGCTTAATTGCCAGCCTTTTACATTTACGTTTTGTCGATTATAAGCATCATCACCACCATAAATCAAATATTTATTTTGAATTAATTGGGGTGAGTGTTTTTCAAAGTTTTGAATTCCTTTGAAAAATTCACTATTAATAGTCTTGCTAGATTTAATTTCAACAAGGTCAAACTTGGTTACATTTTGTATCATCAAGTCTATTTCATTTTGATTGGAATCTCGATAAAAATAAAAATTTCGCTGGTGTAGGCGGTGATAATTTGTTTTGAGCATTTCGGCAATGACCAAATTTTCAAAAATATTACCTCTTAAGTAATGATTTTCTAATTGCTCTTGATGCCTAATATCTAATAAAAAAGAAAGCAAACCCGTATCCCAAAAGTATAATTTAGGTGCTTTTACTAGCCTTTTACTAATATTCTGAAAGTATGGGGGTAAAGTAAAGGCAATGTATGAAGTTTCTAAGATGCTCAGCCAAGCACGTGCGGTATTTGATGAAATTCCGCACTCACTAGCTACTGCATTTAGGTTTAAAAGCTGGCCGATTCTTCCTGCACATAATTTCAGAAATAATCTGAATTGTGACAAATCCTTTACATTGATAATGGTTCGAATATCTCGCTCCACATAACTTTCAATGTAGCTATCATAATAGAATGGAGATTCTATTTTTCTATCGTAAATGCTCGGATAAAAGCCTTTAAAACAATGAGTTAGATAATTGCCATCGAGTAGCTGCTGTTGGTTTAATTCTGTAAAGTCGAAGGGTAATAAGCGTAATATTGCAACTCTCCCAGCAAGACTTTGAGTTATATTTTGTAGCAATAAGAAATTTTGTGAACCTGAAATGATGTATTGCCCCATAATTTGGTCATTATCTACTTTGCCTTGTAGGTAATTAAAAATTTGGGGCACTCTTTGTGCTTCATCAATGATCACATACCTATCATATTTCTCCAAAAAACCTCTTGGGTCATTCTCGGCAAACGCTCTATTATCAATATAATCTAATGACACATACTGATACTCAGGGAACATATTTTTCAATAAAGTAGTCTTGCCAGATTGCCTTGGTCCGGTTAGAGAAATGATTGGAAATTTTGAGATTAAGTTCAAAATCGAGCTTTCAATATTTCTTGGAATATACATTTTATGCAAAATTGAAATTGAAATTCAAAATTACATAAATTTATTAAGGAAGTGTAAAATGAATACATTTAAATCATTAAAAGAAGAATGTTTCGAAGCTAATATGATGCTTCCAAAATTAGGCTTAGTGCTTTTTACCTTTGGGAATGTCAGTGCCGTTGATAGAAACAAAGCAATATTTGCTATTAAACCTAGTGGTGTTCCTTATGAACAACTCAAGCCCGAAGACATCGTAATCATGGATTATGAAGCGAAAGTTGTGGAAGGAAAAATGCGACCATCTTCAGATACAAAAACGCACGCACAACTTTATAAAAACTGGGAAGATATCGGAGGAATTACGCATACGCATAGCACTTACGCCGTGGCTTGGGCACAAGCGGGTTTAGATATTCCAATTTTTGGGACAACCCACGCCGACCACACGCACCAAGATATTCCCTGTGCTTCAGTACTGACTGATGCGATGATTCAAGGTGATTATGAATTTGAAACAGGAAATCAAATTTTCGATTGTTTTGCCGAAAAAAATCTATCACATAAAGAAGTAGAAATGGTTTTACTGCAAAATCATGGGCCATTTACTTGGGGGAAAAATGCTGAAAAATCGGTATATAATGCGGCGGTTCTAGAGGAAATTGCCCGAATAGCAATGCTAACACTTCAAATAAATCCGAATACGCCAAGAATTAAGGATACTTTACGAATGAAACATTACGATCGTAAGCACGGCAAAAATGCTTATTATGGACAAGGATGTTAAACAAATCTACTAAAATTCTATAAGATGAAATTTTTTATTGATACTGCAAATTTAGCCGAAATCAAAGAAGCCAACGATTTAGGCGTTTTGGATGGTGTAATAAAATCTTTCATTAATGGCTAATGAAGGATTTTATTGTCAAGCAACCTTTTATAAGTTAATTCTGAAATTAATTTCAGCGGTGCGTATTAATTGAGAATTTTTGACCTTGAAATCATTTAAAACTCTTTTTCGCCAAACTCACTTGAAGGCAGTTTGGTCTTTTTATCTGATTTATTGAAACTGTAAGCGAGATTAAGCAATAAGATATTACGTTCTTGAATGTAGTTTGTTGTTGTATAAAGATTTGAGCCCAAAGTCGTAATTCTTTGTTCGTTTACTTTCATATTTCCTAAAGCTGCATTTTGCCATTGTGCAGAAACTGACAATTTATTTTCTAAGAAAGACTTTTTGATAGAAAAATTTGGTTGATAAAATCGTGAATCTTCACCCTGAGCGGTATTTCTTGCCGAAAGATATGAAAGATTAAATTGCGTACTAAATGTCGGCGTAATTTGATAATTAATAGAATAAACCCAACCTTTACTATTAACCGAAACGGCATTTTCAAATAATGAACCTTTGATTTTTCGATAAAAAATACTTCGTTCGTTCAACCTACATTTTGCCCTCCAATAAATATTCTTTTGGCATAAACGAACCCGTATAATGCTCATACTATTCAAACAAATGCACCGAAATATGGTGTTCCCCAAGAAAATTATACATTGCCGAATTGGCATCAAGCGAGCCAAAACAATAAATGTTGTCTATGTTCTCAACGGGTAAAAAAACAGCCTGCCCTTCATTGCCATTTTCATCAACGGGCAAAAATTTGAGCGTACTATCTTGCCGACTTAACCGACTAGGATTGAACAAATAGTAAGTTTTTTCACATCAAGAAAAATTTTAAATATGCTTAATATAAAAAGCCAAAAAGCCAGAGCGGAACCACATTTCCAATTCCTGTTTCGATATTATCTTTTATAACAAAGGCATCATCAATAGCCTTTATTTGTTTCTTTTTCTTACTTTTTCCACCAATTTCCACCGTTATTTTGCCATCAATTATATAATCTGCCGTATCAGATACTTCAACATTTCTACCTGCATTTCTAAGTTGATTTACAAAAAAGGTCTCTCGCATTGAGCCTTCATCTGGTACATTACTTAGTGCATAACAGAAGTTGGTATTTTCTAAGGTAATCTTGTCGGGTTTTTGAAGTGCTGAAAAGCCCTTTCCTGTTTTATTGATTAAATTTATCAATGCGGCCTGCTCCAGATGCTGTAAAAGCATTAAAAGAGTGTTTCTGCCAATTTGAAGTTGAGTGGCTAATTCCAAAATATTAGGGATATACGGAACCGTTTCTGATAAAATTCCCAATAATTTTTTAATTTTTGATTGGTGTTCGGCCGAGTAATCATTAATAAAAGCCAAATCATAAGCTAAACACGCATCAATTATCTGAAAAACTCTTGTCAAATAGTCTTGTTCGTTTCCTTTTACAGTACCAAATGGTAAATATCCGTGACGCAAATATGACTTAAAATGTCCAAGTGGAGATGCGATTTGCTCCATTATTTCAGCAGCAATGGCCCGATGGTTCTCTAATATATCGCTCAGTGAGTATGTTTTGCAATGGGCTATTTTGTTAATTATCAAGTACTCTCGAAATGACAATCCATGTAATGAGTAAGAAAGTACTCTGCGACTTAGATCAGCTTCTCCTCGATAAATATCTAATGCTGATGATGCTGTAAAAATTATTTGCATATCAGGAAAACCATCATAGATATTTTTCATCTCCGATGACCAGTTTTTATATTTATGTACTTCATCAATTATCAGAAGTCGGCCTCCCAATTTGTGCCATTCTTCAGCAGTGTCCAATAGATTTTTTGTATAAAACCATGGATGGTCGGCCGTAACATACAGTGATTTATTGAGGTTTTGGGTTTTCAAATATTGCAAAAGTAGGGTTGTTTTCCCAACCCCTCTTATCCCTTTAATGGCAATCATACGCTCACTAAAAGAGATAGCATCATAAAGATACCTTTTGTAATCTGACTTTACATTACGGAGTAAATTGTCTTGAAATGAAAATAGTTTTTCCATATAATTGTTTTGAGTTCAATACAAATATAATATTTTTTTGTTTTGATTTCAAAACAAAAAATACTCTTCGTTACTCCGGCAAAAATCAAAATACGAGCGTTTACCGCATTTTGATTTGGGTAGGGTAGGAGGCCAGCTTTCGAGCGAAATAATCTCAGTAGCTTGTAAAACCGATTTTTCAATTATTACGCAATAAATACAAATAAAACTGCACCTGTGCCACATGAGCCAATTCTTTGGCCGCTGATTTTTTGGTTTAGTAAACCACACTCCGAATCGCATCAAAAAAATCAATCTTGGCGGTGCAAGTCACAAAACCCTTATCGGTAAAGACTTCGGCCGAAATTTCGAGTTCTTGGTTTTTGTCAGCTCTTTGTGGGTAGCTTGTGTCGCCAATCAATTTCCCTTCAGCCACAATATCCGATGTATGCTCCATAAGTATTGCATGGGCGAGCCATAGCTTACGGTGGCATAAATGCAGATAAAGGAAACTGGAGAACGTAAAATGTTTGAAATTCTTAAGCTATTACTTGATAACCATTCTGATGAAGGAATGAGCATATTCTTCATCAGATTCCTTCAGTCAGGGGTATTGCAGCAATGGTTGATTGTCAGCAGTTGGTCGTAGAGTTAAGGCAAATCTCATAGTATTTTCATGGAATAGGCGGGATAGTGTATGCAAATACTAAAAATGATTAGAATCAATCAAAATTGAATTTAGATATTTATTATTTGGTTCGGTGTGTAAATTAACTATTGTTTTTGAATATTTCCGTGGAGTTATTAATGGCGTAAATGTAAGTTAGAAGTCAGAGTTCAATAAAGGTAACGCACAGCCTATGAAGCTCATGTAATCCAACAGCTTGAAATGATTAATAGGAGTTTTGAAAGGTTTAAAATTTGATAATGATTTATTTATTTTGATTAACACTGAAATTGTATCAGGCATTTATAAATGTTACTTAACATAAGATTAATTATAAAACATATCATATGCTACTAATTTAACTTGACATATATAATATAAATATATGATAATCAAGTACTTACAAAGAAATAAAAAAAATCGTAACTTCATACCCTACTTACGAAAAGTAGTAGAAAGTTACCGTGCTGGACTGGTCTCTTCTACCGAATTGAAGACTGGCTTACAGATGGATTTTAAGCGTGTTCGACATCTTAACAGATGGTATTTTAAGCATAGAGTTTTACCCCTTCTTAAACCTAAAAAAACTAAGAAAATGAAATCAGAGAATGCACGAATCAAAGAACTTGAAGCAAAAATCAAGTTACTCGAAAAAGAAAAAGAATTTTTCAAATTGAAGGCTGTTGCTTGGGAAACTTTGGTCGATGTGGCCGAAGAAACTATGAATATTTCTATCAAAAAAAAGTTCGCACCCAAACGGTTGAAAAGCTGACTTGTCGCTACCCCTTGCTGGGTATGAGTTTGCTCTGTTCATTGTTTGGGTTTAGTCGTCAGGCTTGGTATGCGGCTATCAAGCAGAAAGAAAAGGTTTCGTTTGAATTTGATGCAGTTTTGGCTGAAATATTAGCTATTCGCAAGCGAATACCAGGTATTGGTACGGCTAAATTGTATGAACTTTTAAAGCCTTTTTTGTCTTCCCATTTCATTAAAATGGGTCGCGATAAGATACATTATTTACTAAAAAAAGAGGGTTTATTGGTCAAAAAGAAAGGTCGTAGAGTGGTTACAACCAATTCTGACCATTGCTTGAAAAAGTATCCAAATTTAGTGAAAGATATTATTCCAACAGAAACTGAAACGTTGTGGGTGTCCGACATGACTTATCTTTCGTGTGGTCGTGGCTTTGCTTATTTATCATTGATTATGGATGCTTTTTCTCGAAAGATTGTTGGCTGGTCTATACAAAAAAAGTTGGATGCCAAAGGGCCTGTTTTAGCTCTAAAAATGGCATTAAAATCCCGCACTAAAGCCACACAATTAATACACCATTCGGACAGAGGTGTACAGTACTGCTCATGGGTATATGTGGATTTATTGAGGGATTCAAATGTGGAAATTAGTATGTGTTCATCGGCCGAACCCAATGAAAATTCGATGGCTGAACGCCTGAATCGTACTTTAAAAGAGGATTTTAATGTGAAGGGATTTATTTCTTTTTGTGAGGCTTCGGAGGTAATTGAGCGAGTAATCAAGACTTATAATGATTACCGCCCGCATGCTTCATTAGATTACAGAACACCTAAGCAGGCTCATCAATCTATTGGTAGTCAAAGACTTAGGTGGTATCCGTATAAAAAAATAAGGTTTTCTAATGTGATTAGAAAACCTGTAAATACGGCTTAATCCGAAACTGTCAAGCTATCCTCGTTATATACGCATTATTCATAACTTTCTTATAATTAGGTAGTTATACTTTGCAAAAAAATACTTAATTCGGACTTTTCTAAGTTCAAATTTGAAATCTTTTTTTTCATTTGCTCCAATACTTTGGTTTTATTAATAGGTTTCTGTTGTAATTTCGAGAAATTGAATTCTTCATTTTTCTTAAACAGAGTCCATATTATTCGTGCCATTTTATTAGCAGTTGCAGTAATAGCCTTCATCGTACCAACTTTGCTTTTAATCTTATTAAAAAAGGTAGTTAGAGGATTATTATCTTTCATTTTACCGACATTTAATGCAATTCTTTTTAAAGTTACACTCATAGATGACTTGTTTTTCTGTGAGTGATTTGACTTTATTTTTCCTCCAGTAACTCGGTGATTTGGTGTGAGTCTTAAATAATTTGAAAAACTTTTTGCTGATTGAAAAGAATCAATCCTGTTACCTATTTCTGATAAAAACACTAAAATAGCATCTCGTCCCATCCCTGGTATAGTATCCAGATTAATGCCATCAAATATTTGATAGGCATAGTTTTCAACTGGATATTTAGGGACATTTCTATCAACTCTTTTATTTGTTTTTGCACATACCAAATCAATATTGTTGTTTTGTGCCTCACTTTTAAGTAGCTTTTCAATTTCACAATCCAATAGTTTTAACTCCTCTAACAAATTTTGATAAATTCGATAACACTGTTTTAATTGAAATATGTCGGTTGCTTTAATATTGCCAGTAAGAGCCTTCGCAATTTCTGTTTTACTTTTTTTACATCTTTTATCAGCCAATTGAGCTAGTTTGACTCCATCCATTTCACCATTTATAATGGACTCAATAATACGCAAACTTGATTGAGAGGTTGAATGTGCCAGAGCCACATCTAATCTAATATTGGCATTTCTAAGTATTTTTTGTGTTCTGCGAATGTAATCAGATGAATTTTCTATTAGGTTTCTTCTCAATCTAACCAATGAACGCAATTCCATAGAAAAATTATCTGGAACAAAACATGAAGGTAATAAGCCAAGAGAATGTAACTGTTGAATTCTAACTGAATCCTGAACATCAGACTTTTTACCTTTGAAATTCTTCGTATTTACTCCAGCAGTAACCACAACTTTTAAATCGTATGCCTGCAATATGGCAACTAAAGGGCTTTCGTATCCGCCAGTAGCTTCCATAGCAACAGTTTGAATATGATTGTCTTTTAAATATTGAGCAATTTCGTAAAGATTCTCGGTATATACACCGAATTCCTTCACCTCACTATTTTTGCCATCTAAAGCAACCACATGAAATTTACTGCCAATATCAATCCCAGCGGCATTAGGATTTACAACGGGCATTTTAACGAAAGTTTGACTTTGATTTGTTTCCATGATAATACAGTTTATGGTTAAATACTATTATCAGAGGAACTACTATTTAAAACTAACGGGACATTATATACGGGATAAGTTAGAAATGTCAATAACTTCTAAGTTTCACCAAAATGATAGTTCGCACAAGAATCACTTCTTTGAGTAGTTAAATCTGGGTAGCATAAGGGCTAAAAACACCAAATTGAGATTCGATTTTTCTTCTTTTAGATTTCTCCTCCGAAGCAACTGATAATAACTCAAATTTAAACAAAAATGTAATGCGTTCTCAATGATAGAAAATTTTAAGATTTATTGAGGGTAGCATACGTCATACCCTACTTACGAAAAGTAGTAGAAAGTTACCGTGCTGGACTGGTCTCTTCTACTGAATTGAAGACTGGTTTGCGGATGGATTTTAAGCGTGTTCGGTAGTTTCACGTCGAGTGATGCCAAATATGTATTTTAAACATGGGATTACATTTATTATTAGTCATTGTTTTCCATTTCAGTAAGTTTGTCTTTTGCGTGACTATCATATTGAAGTTCAGTTAATTGAGAGAATAAGTAATCATCATTTAATAACTTTAGAAATAGCCTTTTAGAAACACCCGTATCAAGATTTAATTTCGTTTCATTTAAATTAAAACTAATTTTTCCTGTTAATTCTGGATGATTTCTAATAAAATTAATAACATTAATTACTGAAACATTTAAAACTGGAGAATTACGAATTCTCATTAATTTTCTCGCATTTGTGATACTTTGAGCAATTTCATTGATTTGTCCTATGTCTTCAATTAATTGATTAGCCTCTATTAAATCAATTGTATTTTGGGCCTGATTCCTAATGACATCTTCAAACCCAAAAAATCTTTCAAGTATATTGAGCTTTAGCACAATTAAGTTTCCATCAAGCATCATAAAATCAAAACTTCTATCAATAGCTAAAGCATCATCTTGCACCTTAACTAATCTTTGATTACTTGGAATTAGTAAAAACCTATCCCTTTTTAATAAATTTACAGGGTGGTGCTTTTTATAGAGAGCCATCTTATTACCCTCATTCCCAATAGTTATTAAGTAACCTTGCAGATTTACAAAATTGTCTTGATTAAAATTGAAGTTAGGTTGGTTTTCATTTAGTAAAATATCATCAAGTATATCAAGACTATTAGGTCTGTCATCTAAATCATACTTATATACTACATTTTTTCGGTCATCCGCTTCACTAATATTTTGATAATGAAAATCTTCATTAGTTATGAACTTATCAGAAATATATTCAAGAAACCTTTCTTTGAGTTCTTGCTTCGCATTATTTTCAATATCAGCAAAACGAATAATTGTCTCTCCGTCTTCGTGCAACACAAAATATAATGCTGCTCCAATACCATTTTCAGGATTTAAAAAATAATTTAATCTTGCTATTAGTTGTTCTCTATTCATAGTTTTACGAAATATACATTATCACTTAAAAAAATATGGTGGACACTATCACCTAATTTTAGATTTTCTTTTGAAATAAAAATTAGTCCGGTGTTTTTTTCTGTATCTACTTTATAAAGTTTGTAACCTAATAAAGCCAAAGTTGGGTTTTTATAAAATAGATTTGTTTTAATAAAAATTGCACCAATTATAATAAGAAGGAGTATGGTTACGACTAAATCTTTGCCCTCCAATTTTACTCTTAAAAAGGGTATAATGTAGGTAGTTAGAAATGTCAAATGTTCATAGCTTTGGTCTTCTATTTTTGTGATTTTTTTTGGTAATTTAGTAGCCCCTTTCAAAAAATATTCAAATCGTGCATAAAAGAATAATCCAAGTAATGAAAAACTAATTGCAGTTAATGCAATAATATTTGGCTTTAAAAAGGTTAGGAATCCTTCAAATGTAAAAGATGGTTGCCATGAAATAAAGACAAATTCTTTCACAGCAACTAAAAAAAATAGTAGCCAAAGGGAAATAACATATAATTGTATTTTTTTCATTTATGGTCGATACGATTCTTTAAAATCACTTGACAATATAGTAATCCAACACTATTTTTCTAAAGTAAAACTCGTATTTTGATTGAATCAAATTTGATTTTGCTTTTTCGTGATTTATCCGATAATTATTCAACTCGATGGTATGAAGTAAACCTTCCAAATAGCGGTCTTTGGCAGAATCATAGGCAACTTGTTGAGCTAAAACTTGCTTTTGGGCAGTCTTTAGCTTTTCTTGGGCAATTTTGGCAGTCAGATACGCCTGCTCAATTTCTTGCTTTATTTGAAGTTTTGTCTGTGATAGCTGAGTTTCAGTAATTCTTTGATTGATTTGAGCATTTGTAATTCGTCCTTTAACCTGCCCATTGGTGTAAATTGGAATATTTATACTTAAACGTGCAAATTGATTCAAATTAAAGCCTAATTGATTGAAATAATTATATTCTTTCGCTGCTGCACTCGAATACGCCGAACCAACTCCTGCACCCAAAGAAACAGTTGGATATTTACCTGCTTCGGCGAGTTTTATGCCTACATTGGCACTTCTTACTCTTAATTCTGCACTTTTTATAATTGGTTGAAAATAAAACCCAGAAAGAATATTTTGCAAGTAATTATCATTTAAGAGAACTGTTTTTTCTTCTATCGAATTATTTTCAATGTCAAAAGCTACAAAATTCGGAAACGCCATCAATTGAGCCAATGAGAGTTTTGAAACATCAATATTGTTTTTGGCATTTAGGGCATCATATTCGGCAGTGATGAGTTGTGCATCTAAATCAATTAAATTGGTTTTTGGCATATTTCCTTCGTTGACCAATGCCTTCACTCGTTCATATTGTGATTGGATGTTTTGAATTTGTTCCTGGGCAATTTTTGATAATTCTTGGTTCATCAGCACCTGCATATAAGCAAGTGTGATTCGGATTCGTAATTCATTTTTTGCCCTTTGAATTTCCACTTGGTCTGCTTCTGCATTGTATTGGTTTTGAATAATTTGGTTTTTGAGAGAAAAACCATTGAAAATCGTAAAGTTAGCATTTGCACCAAACGAATTAGAAGAAATAGTACGTTGAATGAAGCCGTTGGTGAAAGGGTCAATGCTCCTACCTGAATTAATCCCCTGCGAAAACGAACCTGAAAGATTTGGATAAATAGCTTTTTCTGACTGCTCCAAAGTATTCTCAGATTGTTTTAATCTTAACTCTTTAAATTTTACATCAAAATTTTGTTTGTAGGCGTAGTTAATGCACTGAATAAGGTTAAACTTTATATTTGTCTGCCCTAAAAGCGAAATTGGTAATATTATTAATAATAAAACAAACTGCCTCATTTATATAATTTATTTTAATAAAATTGAAAATCCCTCATTTTCTACTCTTTTTTTATTTATTTTTGCAAATAATATTCAATATCCTATAACTTCTGACAGGCTTATCTTTCACGGTACCTGGTTTCCATAATGGTAGCTGATTAATAACTACTCTAATTTTTTCTTTTAAATCATCATTAATTTTTGATATAAATATTAAATTACTGTAACCTCCATTGGGTTCTACTACAAATTGTACTGTTGCAGACCTTATTTCATTAAAGTGATTACATATACAAAAGTTTTGCTTAATGTATATTAAAATTGAATCTTCTCCATAAACAAATTCTGAAGGTTTTTCGGGATAAAGATATATTTCTTCCTGAGAATAGAGTTGGATTGGAAGTATAAATATCAAATAAAAGATTTTTAAGTTCATATTACATTGAGAAAGATAACGCAATGATAATTTCTTTAATGAATCTTATCATTATGTTATTCGATTGAAGATAAAGTTAAATATTTCAGTTATTGTTGTGGTGCTTTGATATAACAATCAATATTAACGCAGGTTACGTCATACGCAGCACCTGTTCCAGCAACTCTTGACCCAGTACATTGCGATACACTTCCTGAACAAGTTCCGCTCATATACCACTTGACGCCATCATCATTTACACATACTGCATTACAATATGTAGAACCACCTTTTACCTCTTTCATTTGTTCTCTCGTTAGACGAGCATCAGCAAATTGTTGAAACATTGTCTTCATTTTCGCGAAAATTTAAAGTTAGAAATTAATTTATTTTGATTTACTTAAGTCCGTAGTTTGTAAAAATCACCTTTCAAAAATTCTGATAAATTCTTTAAAAAACCTCTCTATCAGCCTTTTATCTTCTGTAATTATTTCACCTGATGCGGTCATCCCATTACGAAAAGGGATAGTTTTATAGGCTGAAGTTATTAATCCTTTAGGGAAATTTACTTTAACAAAATAAGCCGAGTCTTTTGGGATTTCGGAAATACTTTGAATCTGCCCTCGTAGTGTACCATACTCTTCATAAGGATAACTTTGAAGCTTTACTATAATTTCCTGCCCACGTTTTACTTTACCAAAATTAAATTGACCGATATTCATTTCTCCGTGGTACCCTTCTCCATTAGGTAAAACATAGAGTAATTCTTGTCCTGTTTTTACTAACTGGTTTTCTTGTAGTGATGTTAATAAAACCACTTTTCCTGCCGTTGGAGCAATAGCAACGTAGCGTTGTTTCCATGCTTCAATATCACTTTTGAGCGTGTGCATGGCTTGAATGAGGGCATTTTTTTGTTCAATAATAGTCTTATCTAATTCTAAAATCTCTTGTTGTTTTTGATTTTGAGACATTACATTATTCTTCATCGAACTGAGCATTTGCTCATTACTTTGCTGTTTGCTAAGTACTTTGCTCATGGCTTGACGATAATCATTTTTTGATACATATCCCTTTTCTTGTAGTCGTTTTTGGCTTTCAAGTTCATCTTCTGCTAGTGCCAAATCTTTTTGATTATTCTGCAATTGATTTTTCAGATTTGACTGCAATGAATTTAGTTGGGCAAAATCATTTTCGAGCATTTTTCTCTTTTGCAAATAAGTACCGTTACCAACAAAAGACTTAACTCTGGTAAATGTTTCTTGAAAAACTTGATAAGATTTTTGTAGTTCGCCTAATTGAAAAAAAGTTGGAATCACGGCTGTATAAGCAGCAGAAAGGTTATCATTAGCGGTCATATTGACCAAAGAATCAGTTAAATCATTCAAAATTAAAACTTCGTCATGGTTAGCCGTACTCTCTAAATAAGCTATTTTCTGCCCCTGTTGCACTATTTGACCATCAATTGCCAACAATTTTACCAATTTTCCATCAGTTTTTGCTATAACAGATTTAGGTAGATTTTGTGAAACGATTTTAAGATTGCCTCTAACTAAATCAGGGTAACGAATAAACCAAGTAACTGCCAGCATAAGCACCAAAACAAAGAAAAAAACGGTAATTCCCCATCGAATAAGCCACGCAGGTGGTTTGCTCAAAACTTCATTTACCTCGCTGCTTCGTAGTTCGGGCATTCTTCCATCATTGCCATTATTTCCATGATTGTTGATGACAGGAGGCATAGTAGGAGGTACAATGATTTCTTGTTTTAATAAATCATCAGTTATTCCCATACCTTTCCCACCCAACAATTCCATCAGATTTGTTCGGAGTAATTTCTCTGAATGATTTGATTCCTCGCTCATTAATTCCCTAATTCTAACTGATTTTTCACTAATTCAAAATATTTTCCATGTCTTTGCGTGAGTTGGGCATGAGTTCCCACTTCAACAATTTCTCCTTTTTCCATCACTACAATTTGGTCGGCATTTTTTACTGTGCTTAGTCGGTGAGCTACTACAATTACCGTTCTTCGACCCGTCGAACCGCTTTTAAAGAATTCTTCTAAATTTGTCATGATAACGCTTTCGTTATTGGCATCAAGTGCATTGGTAGCTTCATCGAAAAATATAAAATCAGGATTTTTGTAAACCGCTCTGGCAATTAGCATTCTTTGCTTTTGCCCTTGTGAAATTCCATTTCCTTCTGCACCAATTTTGGTATTATAACTTAATGGCAATTCTTCAATAAACGATTGAATATTAGCCACTTTTACTGCATGAAGCAGTTTTTTGGTGTCTGGAAATTCATCGCTGAAAGCAATATTCTCAGCAATAGTATCTGAGAAAATAACCCCTTCTTGCATGACCGTTCCACATTTGCTACGCCAAAGTTTGTGGCTGATATTTTCGAGCGAAACATTACCTAAGCGAATTTCTCCACTTTGGGGTTTATAAAACTTTAGTAATAACTTTAATAGTGTAGTTTTGCCGCTTCCACTTGTGCCAACAATGGCCGTTATTTTTCCTTGTGGAATTGTTAAATTAATATTTTTCAATACAGGGTCATTGCCTGCACCTGTATAAGTAAACGTGAGGTTTTTGAGTTGAATATCCTGATTTTCAGGCAAAATATGCAACAATGGCTTTTGTGTGGTTTCTTCATCATCAATTTCATGGATTTCATTCAATCTTTCTAGACTTATTTGAGCATCTTGGTAGTGTTGCATAAACTGAATGAGTTGCTCGACAGGGCTATTGAGCTGCCCAATGATATATTGGAGTGCCATCATTGCCCCTAAAGTCATTTGTCCATTAACAACCTCAGTGGCAGCCAAAAACGAAATGACAATATTTTTACCCTCGTTGATAATCATTGCTCCCGTTTGCTGGTATTGTTGCAAAGCAAGCCCCTTGACGCTCAAATGAAAGTTTTTTACTTGGAGATTCTCCCACTCCCAACGTTTTTTTATTTCAGCATTATTGAGTTTTAGTTCAGGAACAGACTGCACAAGCTGTATCAAAGAACTTTGATTTTGACTTGCCAAAGCAAAGCGTTTATTATCTAATTTTCGGCGATAACGAAGAAAAAGTACTATCCAAATACTATAAACAATGCTACTTATTAAGAAAACGCCAAAGATAGTAAGATTATAATATGCTAAAACTACGCTAAAGATGATGAGATTGAACATCGAAAAAAGTACATTAAGCGATGTTCCCGTAAGGAACGACTCAATACGTTGGTGGTCGCCGATTCGTTGGAGAATATCACCAGTTTTTTTTGATTCAAAAAAAGAAACAGGCAAACGCAAGAGCTTACCCAAAAAATCTGATAAGATACTCAGGTTGATTCGTGTACTGATATGAAGCAATATCCAGCTACGGATAAACTCTACCGACATTCTGCCAATAAACAGCATCAATTGAGCTGCCAAAACCAAATAAATAAAATGCAAATTGCGGGTTTGTATGCCTGTATCTACCACCGATTGTGTAAGAAATGGCAGAATAAGTTGCAAAATTGAACCAATAAAAAGCCCCAAGAAAAGTTGTAAAATAAGACGTTTGTACTTAAAAACGTAGCCCGATAACATACTTAGGTTAATACCCTTTGTTTGCTCGTCAGTTTCTTGGTAAAATCTTTGAGTTGGCTCTAAAAGTAGTGCAATGCCTGTTTTTTCGCCTTCAATTATCGTAGTTGCCCACTGGCTTTCAAATTCAGTATAAGAGTATTTTATAAGACCAATTGCAGGGTCTGCTACATAAACTTGATTCTTTTTTATTTGATAGACTACCACAAAATGGTTTTGTTTCCAATGAACAATGCACGGAAGTGGAGCATCTTTTTCTAATTGTTTGAAAGGTGCTTTTACTGCCAAAGTTTTGAAACCAATGCTCTCAGCAGCTTCACTAATGCCCAATAAAGAGACCCCCTCTTTGCCTATTTGGGTTGCCTCACGTAGTTTTTGTATCGAAAACACTCGCCCATAATGCTTTGCTACCATGCGTAGGCAGGTAGGGCCGCAATCCATCGCATCATGTTGTTGGTAGTGATAAAATTTGGACATTGTTAAATGAAGCAATTCTTTATAGTACTATGTAAATTTTTAATTTATCGTCCCAATTACGAACATATAATATAACAGGTCTATTTAAAGTCCGAGAAACTTAAACATACTCCAAGAAACTTAGGGTTAGTTTATTGTTTTAAAATATCATCAAATTCTTTTTTAATTTTTAAATCAGATGGACGCGGGGCATCAGAATTAACAATCTTTCCATTTTTGCCAATAATAATATACCTTGGAATTGATATTAAGTCCAATTGTTTTGAAATAGTAGATTCTGAAATAGTTGAGAATAAAAAATTATCTTTTTCTTGAAGATTTAACTGTTTTTTTGCATTTATCCAAGAATCATATTTATCATCAATAGAAATATAAACAAAGTTAATTCCTCGTTTTATATATTCTTTTTCTATTTTTCTTGAATTTTCAATTTCTAAACGACAAGGTGCACACCATGAAGCCCAAAAATCAATATAAGTAACTTTATTTTTATACTTATCTATCAAATCTCTCCAAGAAAATTGATTTTTATTTTGATAAAAAACTTTGCTTGAATCAGTTATATCGGATGTATTTTTAATCCTCTTTTTTAGAATATCATTTATATAGTCTATATACTCTGTTGTTTTGCATATTTCTAAAAATTTAGTAATATGTTCTGGTTTAACTTCATTTTTTTTTAACGCATCTTTTAAGAGCCGTGTTAGTAGTAAATCTCTGTTGTACCCATCAAAATTTTTAATACCTGATTCAAATTGTTTTTCAAAGGGTGGGGCTTGTTTGTAGTCATTTTCAGTCAGAAAACGGTTGTAGGTTTTTAAAGTATTAGCATAGCTTATATAATATAGTTTTTTAATTTCAATGGGTGCTAATGATAAATACTTTTTAAATGATTTTAAACTATCTAAATATTGCTTATCTAGGTTGTAATCTTTCGTTTCTTTACTAACAAAGCTATATAATTGCAACCAACCCCAAATATGTTTTAGATAAAAATACTTTTTAACAAATTCATTGAATTGGGGTCTAAAACTCAATGAGTCACTAAACTTTTTAAGCATTTTATTCCTTTTTTCTAATAATTCCTCATAATACTTCGGACATCCTTTACATTTATTTTCAGGTGTATTATAAATACCTAATCCCATTTCTTCAAGGTTGAATAAAAACATATATTCTGCTTTGTTTTTACCCAAATATTCAATAAATCCTTCATCATTTTTATATATTTCAATAGTATCATTTGGAAATATTATTGCTTGATAAAAATTTATTTTGTCCTTGCTTGAGGCTGAAATATAAAGTAATTGAGGCTGCTCACCTATAGGAAGTGTAACTGTTTCGTATTTGTTTTGTGTGTAGTTAAAAGATAATTCTTTTGACATATCAACTCCTATTTCATTTTGAATTGAAATATATAAAGTTTCCTTTGTTTGGCAATTACCCTTTACATAAGCATTTTGAGCATAGGATAAGTTTAAATAACCGAATATTAGATAGAAATACAAGCCAAATTTCATGTTTTTTGTTGATTTTGTTTTATGGAGTTTACAATGGTTATAATATTTTCGATAAATCAATATAACCATTGTAAGTAAGAGTAAAGAATTATTTGATAGTATATTTCTTAACACAGAGTATGTTTACAAATACACAGAGTTTTACTGAGTTTTAGATTATACTTTGCGTTACTCTGTGAGACTCCATGTTATAATATATCAATTAAATAGTTCTTGTTACTTAGCATATATTATCAGACAATATCACATGAATAACTATCCGCTTGTCCATGCCCAACCCTTGCATTTAGACGGTCGATACAAGTTTGGACTGAATACCCAGAACAATTCTCTTGAACAGAAAGCTCATCGCCATTGGCATTAATCCATGTACCTGCACATTTTACCCCACCTTTTATACCCTTCATTTGTTCTCTCGAAAGAACAGCATTACCAAAACTCGAAATCATTTTTTTCATTGTTGTAATAATATAAAATGTTAAGATTTATTTATGATTGATTTGCAAATCCATTGTTTGTAAAAGGTAACTTACAGTTTTTCTTCTAAAATTGCTTCAAGAATTGGTAATTCAGACTTAAAGTCTTTCTCTTCCTCTCTTGAATAAGCTATTTTTCCTAAACTATCAATAAGAAATATTTGTGGAATACCAAGCACACCAAAACTCTTAATGAATTTTTTATCTCCATAAACATGATTCCAACTTAAATCATACTTCTTTACCGCTTGCAAAAACTTTGTTGAGTCTTCATCAAGCGTTACATAAATTATTTTTAAGTTATCAGTCTGATAAAATTTATGTAATTCTTTAATCTTAGGAATTTCGGCTATGCAAGGCTTGCACCAAGAAGCCCAAAAAACTAATAGTGTATATTTTTTATTTATGAGCGATAATTCTTCTTTTGAGTAGTAATCAGCAGCTTTGATTATAGGAGCGATTGCATTCTTCTTCAAAACTTTACCTTTTAAAAAAATTTCTGTCTCTTTTCCCTCAAAACTCTCTTTATATGATTTTGGGAATGAAGTATTGAAAATTGACAATAAAGTATCGGGGTTTATTTCTCTGAGTGGTGCAAGGTTTCTTCTGAAATAATCAAAAGCATAATATTGATTTCCATTTGCTTTTATAAACGAGATATCTTTCAGACAAAGGTTTAAGAATATGCCATTAAAAACTTTATTCAAAGAATCTGTGTACTTCCCTTTATAATTTGGACTGAAGTATTTCTCATAAAAGTTCTTATATTGTTCTAATTCTGTTCTTACAAAAGAATTATGTTTTTTTCCAACGATGTCAAGACTAAAAGCATTTTTTAGAATAAATTTTTTCAAAATATTTTGGGAAGTATCTGTCGTTGTAAACGAAATAGAAGCTTTTGACCCATCTATCCAAAAATAAGTCCAATTTACATAACTATCCTTTAAATCGTCGTAAATCCAAAGCGTTAGATATTTGGAATAATAGGTCCCCGACACAGTAATTTTATTGTCAATAAACTTTGTTGGAAAACTTATCCTTTCATTACCATTTTCGTAACCAATTCTTATGTTTTCAACATTAATATTTTTGGGAAATTGTATTCTTACTAAGAAAGGCTTTTGTGCTTGAATACTTAATGGGAAAAAGATAAGAAGTAAATATTTTAATATATTTTTCATTTTGTGTAGTTAAAAGTACGAAATACGTGAAATTGATTATAAAACTGTAAGTGAACTAATTAGTCATGCCAAAAAGTCCAACCTACAGTTTTAAGAATCGACTACTGCTAATTATGATTGACAGAGTCCGTTACTACCACATTTTGAACAACCGTCACTTGATGGTCTGCACCCTCCACTGCATGCAATTCCACAAGTTGGATTGCCTTCAACACTTCCATCTTCAGTACCACCTGCAATTTTTTTCATTTCATCACGACTAAGTTTAGACGTAAAATTGAATAGTTTTGTGTTTTTCATTTTAAAATAAAATTTACATTGTTTTTATTCTATGGACCTTTAAGTTTTATGAATGAATGGCTAAATAAACTATATAAGTTAAACTACACACATTTAAAACTTGCACACATGATGCAGCCATTTGGTCCCCCACTCGCACAATCCTCATTGTTATTACAATTTGAACGGCAGTTATTCGGTGCATCATCTGCTGAATCATTTCCACCCTTTATTTTCTTCATCTGGTCTCTAGAGAGCAGTGAACTTCCAAAGTTTAAAATCATTTTTTTCATTTTCGTTAAACGTTAAAACTTTAATTGTAAAAATTTATTTATGGTTGATTTGCAAATCCGTTGTTGGTAAGTACTTCAAAACTCCCTTCAAATCACCTATTCTATACAATTCTGGCATTTTATAGCCATCTAAAAAAAGTGTGGGAGTTGCTTCAATTTTAGCTATTTCGCACCATAATTGGTGCTGGCTAATGACATCTTCTATGCGTTTATCTTCTATCACAGCACCTAATTGCTTTTGCCATTTCTCAATGTTTCGTTCTTCGTTTTCATACCAAAGGTGCAATGCTTCGGCTTGCTGTGGGATTGGTAAGGAAAGAATGGTTTTAGCAACTATACCACGTTTGTCGTCTGCCATATTACTGGCTAAAAATACGACTTTGCAATTCAGATTTTCGTTGTTTTCTAATAATTCCCCAATTAATTTATGAGTTTTGGCACATGGTTGGCAAAATGTGTTCGTTACCATCGTTAGAGTATGCTCTGCATTAGGGTTACCAAAATTAATCGTATTTGTAGGCACATAGGGCATTTCTACTTGTTCTTGTAATAAACTCAAAAATAGATTAGGATTGTTTTTAAAGCGTCTGAGATTGTTTTTTAAAGGTAAAACTTGCTGACTTTTTTGTAAAATGGGTTTTAAAAATACCCAGAGCAGACTAACTATACTTACCCCAAAAATGAAAGATACAAATTCGCTAACATTCATTAATTGCGAGTATTTAGTTAATAATGGAATGTAATTTATGTTTATGAAAAATTCTACCAAAAAAAGAACCTGTACAGTTAAACAAAGTGTACACCATTGTTTCGCCACAAATGCTTGATAATAGAGTGACCAAAACGTATACAATAATGCTGTTGCTCCAATCCCCCAAAGTAGAAACATTGAACTGGGATTTACTAATAAAGCTATAAATCCACCTCCAAAATAGAAAAAGCCAACTTCTGACCAACTCAACCAAGAAGTAACTTGTGCAGCATTTGAACTCAAAATAGCATTACAGTTAACTTTACCCCCTGCTTTACATAGGTTTTTAATAAATGGATTATTTTTATCTATACTCTGCCAAAGCAATAATGAACTAACTATAACACCCGCAAGCTTTGTAAACAATAAAGTATTATAATGCCAATCCGTGCTAAACTTATTATAAAATAAACTAATAATAAGTAATAGAATTCCGAGTATGAGTGTGGGAGTCCGTAAGTTATGGAGAGTTTCTTTTTTATTGTTTTCAATAAAGTTTCTTTCACCAGAGTTGGTATTGACTTCTGCCATTAAAACTACACTATTCCATTTCTTTAAAAAATCCTCAGTTTTATCACTCTTAAAACCCTCTTTTGTGTGTATCCACTCAACGGCATCATTTTTTACAGACTTCACCAAAGCAAATATTCCGCCATCCACATACAGATGAGTCAAAAATGGTGTGGGTAATTCGCTCAATTGTTCGGGTGTTATGCGTGCCGCCAAATTTTCAATTTTCCACTCCTTAAGTGCATCACTGGCTGCTAAAAGACTTGGGTAATCAGGGTGGTTTTTGAGGGTTTCTTCTACAGTTTCTTCAGTTACTTTTGCACCAATAGCTTTCAGGTATTGGTAAGTTGCCGCAACGGCATTATCCTTTGATTGGGTAAATCTAAACATGATTTAGATAAATGATTTAGAGTCTAAATTCTAATTGTGCAAAAGTTGTATTAAAATTGTTAAAGCAACAATAAAACTATATAAATGCTGATTTTACCTATACTAAATCGGTTTTTTGATAAAAATAGACGGGAGTATAACTTTGACAAATGAATAAGTGAACAAACAAATAAAATCTATTTTTTTAATGATTGTCATGGCAAGACATATTTTCAAGTGTAAAAGTGATTTTTTTCGAGCCCTTCTTTGCAAATTTGAGTTACTTTCTTAGATTCTGTATTGATATCGACGGTTAACAGAGCTAGTAGATTTGCTCATACCGCTTGCATTAGTAAGTTTTTACGTAGGCTTTTTTGTACTAAATCATTGGATTAAGCATACATGGAATCCTATTTTTGTTTTAAAAGCAATTGACACTTCCGCTGATAGTTTCATTACGGTTTTAAATCAGTTTAACGATAAAAACTATATCAGCGAATAAAAAATGAAGTTTCTCAAAAAGAACGTAACCGAAATCCCAATGAAATTTCTTGGAATTTTACCTTGTTGATTTCATACTTATTAATATTTCCATTTATATCATAATTTAAATCTATCCCATTTTGATTATAAAATGGATATTTATAACTCCCTAGTAAATAAAGATATTTGTTGTTTTGGAATTTTAAAATAGAATATGAGACTATACTATTAAACGAAACGCCAGTATTTGATTGAAATGAAAAGTTATCTTTAAAAATTGTTTTAATACTAAATTCTTTTCCTGTCAATTCAATTTCTTATCGAAAATTCCTTTACAAAATCAAACGATAGACCCTTGCAAGAATAATTATGCTTTTCTTTTCAGAAATAGGGCTAAAATTCACATCTATTTTTTTATGAAAACTAAATAATAAAGTTACTGAAATAATTCTGTACTTAGGCTGAGAATATATTGTTCCGAAATAAGAAAGGGTATCTAAATTCTGCTGAAATTTGAAATTTTTAAAATTAAATCTTACCCCTGTTTCTAAATATAAATTAGATTTCTGGATTCTATGAGAAAGAAGAATTGAAATGTAGGAAGTTATTTTTCCACTATTATTACTGTTATTAAAAAAATCAGTTAGAGGAATACTTTTAACACTCCCTCACTGAAATTCAGTAATATTTTTTTGTAAAACCAATATTACTGAAATACATTAGAAAAAAAACAGATGGTTTTTCATACTATCTTTTGATTAATATTTGACCCACCAATATTTTTTTTAACAGTAATCAATCTTATATATCCAATACCATTAGATACCTTATCCGTTCTAATTTGAAATTCTAACACCTCTTCTTTTTTAACTTCACCTTTAAAACTTTACCATCATAATTACACAGTTCAACTTCAATTTCTTCTGTTTTTAGTAATTTTATTGTAACTGTTGTGGCATTACTTTCTATTGGATTAGGATAATTACTTAATTCAAACACTTCTGTTGGAATAACCTCCTCTGATATTGTTAATTCTTTAGCATCATCATTAATCACAAACTTCTCAGAAATACCTTCTCCCTTATTTCCATTATCAACGCCGTTGTTTACCACAATCTCAGACATATCTACTAAATCAGGAACTGATATTTCAATAAGAGCAATTTTAACTATAATTTCAGTATCATCATCATTTTTTTTAACATTAACAGTTGCTTGTTTTAAACTTCCTCCAAGGAATAGTTTTCCATATGGAGTCGAGAATCAGCATTTTCTAAAGTTTTTCGGCTACTAATTTGGTCAAATATTCCAATTTGTAATCCTTTTCTTCTTCTCTTTTATAAATTATTTTACCTGATTTATCAATCAAATATATCTCTGGGATACCAATAACTCCATATTTCTTAACTAAATCTTTATCACCAAAAATATGTTTCCAATTCATATTATATTTCACAGCAGCCTCTTTGAACTTTGTCAAATCATCATCAAGTGTAACAGAAATAATTTCAAATTTATCCAAAGAATAATTTTCTCTCATTGCATTAATGGCAGGCATTTCTTCCACACAAGGACCGCACCAAGAAGCCCAAAAAGTGAGTAATACAAACTTATTCTTATAGTTATCTAATGATATAATTTTGCCTGTTACGTCCTTAGTTATGAAGGTTGGAGCTTGAGAATCCTTTTTTAAAGCTCTTCCATTTAATATTTTTGTTATTTCAGTTCCCTCAATACTTTTTTTGAAACTATTAGAAAAAGTTTTATCATACACATCCATCAAAGTAGTTATGCTTGTATCACAAAATGCAACTTCTTTTCTAAAAAGCCAAAATGCATAATATAAATAGCCATTTTCTTTTACAAATTCTAATTTTCTTTTACTACGTATTGCCCCTTTTTTGAAAGCAATTTGAACTAATGAATCATTCATATTAGCTCCATTTTTAGTAATAAAATCAAAAAAATCCTTATCTTCAACAGCCATAAACTTTGAGAATTTTTCTTCTCCCATATATTTAATATCATATGCATTTGTTAATTTGTATTTTTTGAATGGTTCATCCTTTGAGTTATTCAAAAAATTGATTGTCGCAGGTTTATTAGAGACCCAAAAACTATTATTGTAGTTATAGTTTCCATATGAGTAACTAATTAATATTGTAGCATATTTAGAATAAAAGATATCGGTTATTACGATAGAATTATTTTTTATAACAGGGTGAATGTTAATTTCATCTCTTCCATTATCATATTTTACTTGAATACTCGTATTATCAATATATTTAGAGAATTGTAGTTTTAAAGTAAATTTCTTTTGAGCGTTTACCTCAAAGCGAATTGATAGTAGTACCACAAAAAGGAGACAACAAAATTTAGCATTCATTTTTTTAGTGTTTATATTTTTTCAGCATTAATTAGAATGCTATTTTCGATGTATAACTCAATCAAAAATAACATTCTAAAAACTATTTAGGAACAACTTTTATCAGCATCTAAACATCTACAGGTGCCAGATGTTCCATTAGATGGATAACAACCGATTGGACCTGTAGCATTTCGAGGCGTACATTTTGTTGAACAAGAGGTCCCCGAACCAGCCATAATTTTTTTCATTTCATCACGGTTTAAAACACCAGTGATATCTTCAAAATTCATTTTCATTTTAACATATGGTTTATTTTTGTACCTACTCTATCTACAGTTTTCGGCTACCCTGTTTCCTTGCAAGAATATTTTTATAAAATATATTTTAGTTCTTCAGTCTTATAGTTTTCAGGTAATCTAAAACCATTAACGAATATCGTTGGTGTATAGGTAACATCTGTAATGTCACACCATTGACTCATGGTGTCTAACTCTTTTTCTTGTTTTTTTAAACTATCCCCACCTATTGGATATTTATTGGCAAATAAATCGTAATCTTTTTCAGCATTTAAATACCAATCATCAAGAGCCAAATGTGTTATATTTAAATCACCTTTTTTTGCAATTGCTAACAAATGTTTGACCACAAAACGGCCTTTATCAAATTCATTATTTCTAGCCATATAAATTATTTTCACTTTAATGTTTTTATTTTCTTTTATGATATGTCCCAATTCTACATGGCTCTTTTGACAAGGTCCACAATAAGGGTTACATATTTTTATGATTGTGTTTTGTGCATAAGGGTTGCCAATATCAATACCTAAGTCTTGCCAACCATCAGGTACTTGTGCTTGTTGTTGAAGTAAACTTTTAAAAATATCAGGATTATATTGTAATCTTTTATAGGCAGATAAATATAAATCATGGTCTTTGGCTTTAGTTATAATAGATTTTAAAGCATACCACGAAATGACAGGTATTAATACACAAAATAGTATGGTGAGTAATATTGGGAGTTGCAAAATATTTATGAAAGGATATTGCCAAACCGTAAAGACACTCCAAATCAATTCGGAAGCTAATACAAACTGAATAGTTAAACATAAAGGGCACCATTGTTTTATTACACGCCACTGATAATAGATACTAAAGAAAATATAAGGTACTGCAAAAATATTGGCCACAGTCACACATGTTGCTTTTATTTCATATGATAAATTAGGTATTAATAGCCCCAAAGTAGTTGCAATAAAATAGAAAAAACCGATTTCTCCCCAACTGATACCACCTATTTTTGCAGCTTTACTACTCAAAACCGCATCACAATTTGATTGTCCACCTATGGAGCAAATATTTTTGACAAACGGATTGTTTTTATCTACTTCATAAGCAAGTAGTAAACATGAAGTGATAATACCAATAATTTTCAAAAATGTAATACTGACTATCGAAAAAGTATTTTCATGGCTAATATTTGCCCCAACAATTAACAAAAAGCCTACTATGGTAGTAAAAATCCATGCTATTTTTTTGTTTTGTTCATTTTTTTCAACTCTATACTTTCTTTCATAATCAGCATCACCACTTTGTTCGTTTAGTTGTGCTTTCCATATAACATCTTTATATCCCTCTAAAAAAATTTCTTTTGGAACTGTTTCAACTTTTCTATTTTTATGAAAATAACTTATCGCTTGTTCAGAAATTTTAGTTACTAACACAAAGTCAGTTCCAATATTAGGTATTTTCGTAAAAGCTACGAATGGCGTATCTGTTGCGAGTTTATCAAAATCTTTAGACGGAACTTTAAACGCCTCATTTGTAATATTATACCTACCAAAAGTATCACTTAATGCCAACAGACTTGGATAGTAGGGGTTTTCTTCAATGTCCTTTTTTATCGTACCAACTGTAACTTTTCCATGCAATAATTCTATGTATTTTGCAGCAATTGATTTTAATTCTGTATTGAAAGAGTAAGCCATAAGTTTAGTTTTTTATTTGTCAAAGGTGAATTATAGATTTACAGGCATTATTGCCTTTTTCAGAACCAATTGCTTTAGCAAAACAATTAAAAAATCGAATACTTTTTGAGCATAGTTCTCGATAACATCAGCGTCAAAATATTCTTGTATTTCAATGAATAAATCTTTAATTGGCATTGGTTTTGTCAAAATTTGTAAAATTATCACGTCTATATCTTCCAAATCATATAAAGAAAACTTTTCAGTGTAGACTTCGGGAACTATCAAGCTATTAAAATTGCCTTTTGAAATTTCAAAAGATTCGTAATACCTTATTCTTATATTTGATAGCAAAAACTTGTTCAAGATAGTTGCCCAATCGTAATCAGAAGTAATAATCGTAGGCTCATTGCACTTGATAATTTGAACTTCTTTAATATTTTCCTCATGTTCAAATATTAAAGAATACCAGTTTGTTGCTTCTATATCTCTACCATATAATAACTCATTAGGTATATATCTCTTTAAAGTTACTGCAATATTTTCAGCGAATAGTTGAAAATCAGCTTCTAATTCATTTTTTGTAAATGGCTTATCTGTGTAATCAATCTGATTTATAATATTCTTTAATGTTATGATTTTTTCAATATTGTATAACTCTTCAAATACTTCTATATGTTTACTTTTTTGCCTGTTTTTAGTTAAAAACTTAGATTTTTTATAGATACTCTTAGCTCTTTTATGGAGTTTTTGGTAATCTGGCAATGTCAATAAATTATTTTCAGCATAAAAGTTGGTTAAAAGCTGAATGTCATTTTGTTTGCATAATGCAATAATTTGGTAATAATAATTAGGGTATAACTGTCGAAGTTTATTCGCCATTTGTATACATGTATGGAGATGGCTTTTATAAGTTCCTAAAAGGTGCAAATAATGTTTTTTGAATGGCACTTCATGGAAATTTCCGAAACCTTCGTACTCATTATCATTAATTTTTTCATTGAACAAAACACTGATTGGGATTTTCTCCTGAACTGCTAATGAATAAAATAAATGTTGTTCAAAAAAAACATTGAACTTGTTTACATTTATTTTTGACAAATAATCCACATTATTATCTATGTATGAAAATGCTAATTTTGTATATTTCTGAAAAAAAAGAAAATTTTGACCACCTAAAATGCCAGCATTGACTGCATTGATTGGTTTTTCACTGTATAAGTCTTTTCTGACACAATCGGGGAAATATTCAAAATTTGACATTAACTCACTTTGAGTTGTTTGATAAAATTTTGTAGCCTTTTCAATATTTTGTGCAATTAAACTATTTCTTAAAAGTTTTTTGGGTAAAGCTTCAAAAAGGAAGACATCTCCATCAATATGCAAAAAAGGTTCTTTTTGTAATGAATATGTAAATATTTTTGGTAAAGCCCATAAATTTTCATTCGCTAATACCAAGTCATCATGTGAGATATTGACAGAGTCATAGGGTAATTTGAGTTGATTTACAAGTAAATCTGCTCCAGAAGTATTTGCATATAAATGAACTTCTTTATGAAATTTCTTAATTTGTAAACAACTTAGAGCCCAACTCATTAAATGAAATTCAGGTCTAAGCCAACCAAACCTATTTGAAATAGGAGTTAAATTATTATTAGCATACAACGTTTGAATTATTTTCATTTTACGCTAATCATATTAATGAAGATAAGGTTGTTATTCAGTAAAAAAACTTCTTTAGTAATTTAATACTTAATAAAAGCTCTGTTATATCAATTGACTGTTTGTTTTGAATTGAATTTAGATTAAAAGCGTAAAAACAACAATATAATTATACAAATGCTAATTTTACCTATACTAAAATGGGTTTATGAGAATAAAAAATTGATTTTGTAGCTTAGGTTTATGAAATAAAATCAACAAGTAGAAAAGTAAATTTCAAGCTACTTCAAAATTATACAAAGAGATTAAGTCTTGAAGAAAGGCTCCGAATATATGATGTGGATGGTGTAGATTGGGGCCAGTACATTTCAATTTTTTTGAAAAAATAGGGAATTTTTTATTGTCAAAATGAAAGGGGGGTTATTTCAAACCTCCCTTTTTCTGATTACCAATTATGAAGGAGTCTTTAAATTTTTCAAGGAGTTCGGACTTATAAACACCTCCTGCGGGTATTCTCGACATTGTTTTTAAAAATATTTCATTTCCATCCAGTGCTTCTATTTCATCTAATGCTACAATATAGGATTTATGAACCCTAACGAATTTACTTAAGGGTAGCTTTTCCATAATTTCACCTATCCTTATATACGTAATTACTGCACTTTCTTGACTTTTGAGATAAATACGTATATAATTCTGTAAGCCTTCCACATATTTTATATCACTAAACTCAATCTTCTTGAATTTACCACGATGCTCGGTTTTTACAAAAAGGAATTCATCTTCATTGGCTTTGATATTTGATGCCACTTTAGGAAATTCATTTAATATTTTTGTTACAGCCTTCAAAAATCTTTCATATCGAATAGGCTTCACTAAATAATCAGAAACTTGGTACTCATACCCAGAAACAGCATATTCTGTAAATGCAGTGGTCATAATGACCGAACATTTGGGTTTTAAGATTTCTATTAACTCAAATCCTGTTATTTTTGGCATTTGTATATCTAAAAATAGTATATCTATTTCTAAAAATTTAATTTCATTTAGGGCTTGAGTTGGGTCGGTGGCTGAACCAATTAGCTGTAAAAATGGGGTTTCATTAATATATTGTGTAAGTAGGTTAATTGCTGGTGGTTCATCATCCACTATAAAACATCTTAGCATAGCATTAATAGTAGTTTATACTTAAATTACAATAGTATCGATTATTTTTCACATCTGTTTTGAATTGAAAATTTTCTTCTCCATAAATCATTTTAAGCCTTGCTTTTATATTACTTTGTCCAATTTCCGTAGAAGGCAAATATGAAGTTTGGTGTTGGACCTTATTGACAGATTGATATAAAAATCGGTCTTCTTCTAATATGATGTTTATTTGGCAGGATTCATTACTATCAAACAAGTCTCCATATTTAAAACAGTTTTCAATCAGCGTTAGAAGTATCATAGGCGGAATTGTTTTATTTTTGCAGTTGCTACCACCTACAATGTTAAGTGAAAGATTCATAATATCATTATATCTGTTTTTTTGTAAATCTATATAGTTCTTTATATGGTTAATTTCACCTTCAACAGGTACTAAATCTGCATTATGATTTTCAATTAATGAGTATCTCATAATATCAGATAATAAAAGAATTGACTCTGAAATTTTGGGGTGTAATGTTCGAACCTCTGAATAAAAAAAATTCAATGTATTAAACAAGAAATGAGGGTTAATTTGAGCATTCAACCTTGACATTTCTGATTTTTGGCCTTCTATTTGAAGTTGTTGATTACGAATTTTTTCCTCATGAAGCTTAATTTCATTATTGTACTTATCTTTTTCTAACAGAAAAATCACTTCTTGTTTTTTTATTGTATTTATGGCAAAATAAAATCCTGTCCCCATTCCACCAAAAAAAAAATATATAATAAATCCATCTAAATAGGTTGTAGTGCTTTTTGAACTTGAAGCAGTTACTCCCCAACGCCATAATACATCATTAATAATAATCCTGAGTATTGTAAAAACAATAAAAATTAGAATGAAGCTTGTTAACTTCCACCCCCCCCTCAATCTTAACAAAAGGAAGAATTGTAAGTAGAAGCATACAGAAATAGCCAAAAGGTTATGTACATAAACATCAATAAATCTATCAACAGTACTTATGTTCTTGGGTTCAATTAAATAAGCATTAAAAGCGATAAATACATAAGTATTCCAAAAAAGACCGTGTATCCACCAGTTTAACAGGATGCCCTTTTCTCTTAGTTTAATGTTATTCGCAAGATTCATATCGGCAATAGTTTAGAATATATAATCTTTTTCTTTTTAGTTTTTGCAGACAACAACTTTGGTCTGTAAACATAAACAATTATGACTAATGAAAAAGACACAAACATCATTAAGATTAACTAAAACAACCGTATCATTTTTTAAATCATTATCAACAAATGGCAAAACGAGTGTTACTATTCCAACAACAGTTATGATAAACAATCGTTAATACATCTTCTTTTATGACTCAAATTTATGATAATTTCGCAAAATCAATTCAAATTGAGAATAATTTTTGCGAAGTTATTATGAATAACGCCACTAATTTTGATTCTATTTCAAAAGAATCTTTGACGAAGTATGATAATGAATTAGAACTTTGGCATTATACTTTGATTGGGTTTTATCTCAAAAAAAAATCGGATAAAACATTCTTTAAAAGAGTTAATGACATTATACTTCAAAAAGGTATTGAACTGTCCGAGCGGAATGCTATTCATTATTGGAACGGTGCTTCAATGTCGATTAACTATTTTTTTTCATTACCTCCAAATGAAACCATTAAAGCAATAGAAATATTAACAGAAAAAATAATTCAAAAATTTTATGCTTTCTATCAAGAAGAACCGCTCAATTTAAGTATCAAAAATGGTATTGTTGGTATTACTATATGTCTTTGTTTGGCATTTGAAAGAACGGGAAATAAGCAAATATTGTCTGTTCTTGATAATATAATAGAGTCCATAGTTAAAGTAAAAATGGATGTTTATACTAATAGCGAATTTTTGAATTTTTTTCCAGATAAGTACGACCGAAACACGAATGAAATTATTATGACAAACAATTTATCATGGGATACTGGTAATCTTGCTTTGGCTCTCCTTTTTTTTAGATTGGGTAAATGTTTGGACAAATCATATACAGGTTGGGCATTAAGAATTTTATCTTTTTCTCTCATTCAAAAAAAAGAACTATTGGATAATAATGGAATTTCTATTATTTCGGGTTATACTGGAAATGCAATGTTATATCATTACTTTGGGTCAATGTATAGAAATCCAAAGTATTTACAAGTTGCAAGTTACTGGCTTAAAGAAGCCAATATTCTTGTCCCGAATATAAAAACAAATCAAGTTACCTCTATTATGGATGGTTATTTGGGTTTAAATCTCGTGAATTATTCAATAGAAAAAAACACCACTGATTGGTTTAATCTTTTGCTTTTACATTGATACTATTTCGCTTTGTAAGAGACCGATAACTGCGAAATAATACGTCGTAAATAATATACTCGTTTAATCGTTGATTGGAAATATGCCAGCGATTAATGCTCATATGCAAATAACTCGCTACTAAATCATCACTTTTTTTGATTCTTTCAAACCACTTTGATTTATTCAATACAGACCGATATTTTTTAAATACCGATTTGATGGGTCTATATGAGAACAACATATCACCCTCTCCTGATGCTATTTTATCAATTATCGTTCTTTCCGTTCGATATAAACTACTTAATTTTTCTTTGAGTGAACTATCGTTTATAAATTCATTTGCAAAGCTTTCTCTTAATTTTTCCACTAATAATAGTTTATCGTCTAATTTGTAGCCGAATAAGTCCAGCCAATTATGTACGTGATAAATACCAAGATACCATCTTGAAGAGTCATCAAATGAACCTAATTTTACTAAAATTTCTGAATAAATACTACTATCTATAAAAAATAGTGTTTCTGATAATTCTATGTTTTCAATACCATATCGTCCCAATTCTCTTTCATAGCTGTCATGCTGAACCTTCCAAAATGGCAGGTAGTCTTTTATTGATTCCAATTTTTGGTTTATTTTCTCAATAAGTGCTGCACGGTCTTGCTCATTATTTACAAAAAAACGAATTCGTAAGTGATGGTGTGGGTCATTGAATCTGACGAAAAACCATTTTTCTATTCGCTGACCTACCCAATCTGTTATTATCTCAGTTATCTTTAATAATAGCAAGTCTGCCATCTGAGTTCCACAATATATTTTTATGTATAACCATTCGGAACCTGGAATGAATTGTTTCTTAATATTTGAAGTTGAAATATAGGCAGATTTAGGTCCTTCTACTGTTTTGTAGAAGGCGAATATAGTTTGATTGACAAATGGTTCTCCCAATTTTGTCAAGGTCGGTTTATCCGAAAAATGTAACCATTCTGTTAATATAGTTTTTTCATTATTTTTCAAATTATCTAAAAGCAAATCTATCCCAATATTTGAAAGCGTATCTATCACTAACTCGTTGTCGCCGTCCGTTATTGATACATACTTCGGAATTTTCCAATTTTTGCAAAACATTACCAATGACTCTTTTTTAATCATTTCTGAATGACTTTTATATAAAACCCATTTTGCTAACCTCAAAATGACATTTTTATATCTTATTCTTGGCGTATAAGTAACATACTTTTCCCAATCACCCATTTCTATAAATAGACTTTTAATTCCTTGATGTTGTACCGAACATAAGAAATTGTACACAGGCAATGAGTCATTACTAAAGTTATGAGCATTTGAAAGTCTCGGAATAACTCTTCTGTTAAATTTTGTTGAAAATAAGATTATTTCATCATCTATTACCCCAACTGACAAATCTGTGATGGTGATTTGTTTGCTTGGCTCAATACAAGAGCCTGATAAATAATCTATTTCGTAATCAAAAAAACTTGGCCTGGATAATATATTCCCTACACGTTTTTCGGGTAGATGAACTACTTCTGCTATTATTGTATTTTTATAATACTCCTTCTCTTTCTGTGCAATATTCATTGCTAATGATTTTATTTCGGGATTTGCAAAGCAAAAACGACCTAAAAGATTTATGCCTGTGCTGCATCCAACTTCGGTTAAAATGATATATTCCTTATCAGAAATATTCACATTCGAGGTAATTACGGAAAAAGTAGGAGACATTTTAGAAACTTTTGAAGAAAAATGAATCACGTCTTCATCTGTAATTTCAATTTCACAAGCATTATTTCTTATGGCTTGCTCATATTTTGATACCCAAAGTTTTTCTACATTGGTATTAAGGTTAGACCTACTTCTACCTTCGGATTTATAGTCTATCTGATTGATAATTTGAGATGATTCCACCGTGCCGAACATTTTCAATTGAGGGAAACCAATACCAAATTCTGAATCTAATACTTCTCCAAGAGGAACAAATTGTCTATCGTACTTTTCAGAAAAAGCATCTTTGAACGCTCTGAGCGTATCATCTTGTTCTGAAGATAGTTTACTTAAAATTTCAATACCATTTAATACAATGCCAGCAACTTGTTTTTGCTTCAATACGATTGAATCTAAAAAATGGTATATTAGCAAAAAATAGTTGGTAAAATGCACAAAAATCAATTGTAAAGAATTAATAATCAGCGACTTACCTTGTAGTTTTTGAATGATTGATGAAATTAGTTTCATCAATCATTTTTTATTTCATGAAAATAGAAAAAAAAGCGATGCTGGGCTTGTGGATTTCAGTCGAGTATCAAATGGGGTAAACAGGCAGGCAAACAGCGATACAAGTGTAAAAATTGCGAGATTTTTTATTGTGAACAACGCAAGGATGTCCGCCAAAAGAATCGTTTTATTTGGTTTAAGAAATGGGTATTAGAACGCCAAACATTAAAGGTTTTAAGTAGGGAGAGCAGTTATAGCCAACGAACACTTCAAACCTTATTCTATGAGTTTTTAGCCCAAGCCCCTGTGCTAAAAATCCAAAATAATCGAGTGCTTCATATGCGGATGGATGGGACATACTTCAAGCAGTTTTGTCTGATTAGTTATCAAGACCATCATAGTAACTATACTCAACTTATCAGGTTTAGTGATGAGGAAAGATATGAAGAAATCAAGGAGGATTTACAGAATCTATTACGATTAGGTTTAAAGATTGAAAGTATGACAGTAGATGGGCAAAAAGGGACACTTAGAGCGATTAGAGAGGTATTGACTGAAACTAAAATCCAGCGTTGTTTGGTACATATTCAGCGTCAGAGCCTCATTTGGCTTACCAATAGTCCTAAACATACATCAGCTAAAGAACTTCGAAAAATCGTACTATTGATTAGTAAAATATCGACTCATAACGACAAAATTGCTTGGCTGAGACAGTTCAAGCAGTGGGAGATAGCTCATAAATCCTATTATCAACAAAAATCTTTTAACTCAGAAACAGACCGATATTGGTACACACATAAATTGTTAAGGAGAACGTTCATCTACATCAAATCAGCTATTCCCAACATGTTCCATTTTCTGGATGATGAAGCTATTCCTAAAACTACTAACGGCATTGAAGGTTTCTTTTCTCATCTCAAAAATCATTTGGATATTCATAGAGGTTTGACGACGGAGCATCGAAAAAATTTCATCAAGTGGTATATCTATTTCTCTAACGAAAAGTGAGTTTTTTTAGCCATAAGCAATGCCGACAGAACAAAAAATGTAGCCCTGATGAGAGCTACATTCTGTCGTGTATTGGCCAATTTTATTGCTGATTTGTTGGTCTCCACCAGAGCAAATGTCCTCTTCAAACTGGCAGCGAATATTAATACTTTTTTTACAAATTTCCACCAACTATTTTTTGCCACATTACCAAAAATAAAACCTTTCAAAGGTATGATAAATTTAGTTACAAAACGCTGTAAGAATTAATTCTATTCTATAGAAACATTCGTAAAAATTCAAATGAATCATAGCATACAAAAACGAAAAACGAGGGTCATAGAGTTAACCGAATACCAGGCCATATTGTATATAAAGCATCTTGGAAACCAACCATATAACGAAGTTAAATTTGATTGTAGAAAAAACTAATCGTCAGTTATAGCCTAAATTACTGGCATAGTGTCTTTCAAAACTTCTATCGTATAAGTAAAGGTATCTTGATAAACCCAGAAAAAATAGTTAGTCAACAAAGATGTATTATTTTATTGAGTGATAATTCAAGGTTTACTTATTCCAGACGTAGGTATAAAGTTGCATTTCCTTGAACTATCTATATACAAACGGCCTATTTTTAAATCTAAAAATCGAAATACGATGAACTTATCCTTTAAAATTCTAAAATGAGGTTCTTATAGTAAATAGCCTAAAAATTAACTTTTCAAACCGAAGCGACGTTCGCTAAACAGTTAGTTAATCTTGATATAATCACCAATTTTCACTTTCCTATACCTCAAATATTTGTAAAGCGTCATCTTAGAAACACCAATCTCTTTGGCAATCTGATTGACACCCATTTTTCCTTCTTTGTAATAGGTTTCGGCAAGAATTGCTTTTTGCACGGCATCTTTTGTCATACCCTGTCGGCGACCTCCTTTTCTGCCTCGGGCTCTTGCGGCTTCCAAACCAGATTTTGTTCTTTCTCTGATTAGGTCTCTTTCAAACTCAGCAAACGAAGCTGAAATATTAAAAAATAATCTACCTTGGGGAGTTGTGGTATCAATAGCATCATTGATACTTCTGATACCAACTTCTTTTTGATTGAGTTCAGCAACCACATCGAGCAAGTGTTTGAGCGAACGCCCCAATCGGTCGAGTTTATAAACCACTACAATATCTCCTTTTCTAAGATGGTTCATAAGTTTTTGTAGTTCGGGTCTATCGGTTTTTGCTCCTGAGGCTGTTTCTTTAAAAATTAATTCACAGCCGTCTTTTTCAAGTGCATCTATTTGTAAGTCGAGCACTTGGTCTTTGGTGCTAACCCTTGCGTAGCCTATTTTCATTTTTAGTAATAATGTATATACTTATACAAGTAATGATTATAGATTTTATACTTTGATATATATACAACAAATATATACAATTATAGGCATACTTAATAAATATAATAGATTAAATAAAAAAGAAGATGAAGTTGTCCATTTAAACGGACGTTTTTTAATACAACTATGCACAGTAAATTTATAAAGCTATTGAGTATGTTTTCTTTACAGTTTCTTCAATTTACCCAGTAAAGGATTTACGTCAGTTTGCAAAGTGGAAGTAGCAATAGATGTAACTAAAAATTCCTAGTTTTGGAATATCCATGAATTTTAATTACTACATAATTTAAGTTTGGGTATACGCCAACTTTCATTACTTAATATAACTTCGACCTTTTAGACATGAATATATTTAAATACTTTCTAACGACATTATTCATCATAAGAATTATCACCAAATGATATTTATTTAGAAAATACTCATGTATTTTAGCATTGTGATAATAGATAAGTACCTTGAAATTCTATTGCTACGGCAATAACTAAAATACTCCATGTCTCTATTTTTCGTAAAGTTTTAGGAATGAGTATTTCATAGAAATGATGATTAATTGTAAACAAATTAATCATGATAAAAACAAAGTAATCAATCTTTTAAAAAAATAAAAGTGAGAGAAATTGAAGTAAAAATTCCAATTATTAGGCCTGAAGGGATTGATAATTTCCATTTTAATGGAATAGATTGGCCGTTAAATTTTACTAAAAATCATAATCTTTTTCATATTAATCGATTGGAGGAGTTTATTCATAGAATTTCTTTCCCACTACCCCCACATCGAAAAACAGTATTTGATATTATATTTCTTACTAAAGGCAATTCTATTCGGAGTAAGGGATTACTCAAATATGAATTTACAGCCGGACAACTTTTCTTTTTGCCAGCGTATCAAATCACTTCACACGACTATATAAGCAAAGATGCAGAAGGTTTTTTCTTACATTTTGATTCTTCAATTTTTAAAAATCACAATCTTGATAAATTTTTAAAGGATTTTAATTTCTTAGGTTTTCTTAATCACCCAGTTGTGAAATTAGACACCCAATCTATAGTTGCATTTGTAAATATTTTTGAAAGACTTGAAACCCTGGTTAATGAAACCAAAACTAATGAATTAGATTTAATTAGTATCTACCTTTTTGCATTACTCAAGGAATCTGCAAAATTTGCCACTGAAGAAAAGAATGTAATTAAAAATGCTTCAGCTTTGCTCACAGAAAGATATAAGGAAGCCCTTTCTCAATATATTTATACGAAACAAAAGGTAAAAGAATATGCAGACTACTTAAATGTAACTCCCAATCATTTAAACAAGTGTGTAAAAAAAACCACAATGAAGTCTGCCCAAGAGTTATTAAATGAAATGTTAATAATGGAGGCTAAATCACTTTTGAAATTTTCAAACCTTCAAATCTCCGAAATCGCTGTAAAGTTAGGAAATCATACACCTAGTAATTTTGCGAGATTTTTCAAAAGTAAGACTAGCATGATGCCCAAAGATTATCGATAATTTATGCGAAATCTATTCAAATTTGTTTCAATAAAGCCAGCCAGCCTCATAAAAAATCCATTAAAATTTATGTATTTCTTATATTCTTTCTCAATCTAAATAGGGTTGCAATTTTTTAATTCTTTTAGGATTTACGACGTATTTTAACGCCTAATATTGTACCACAGACCCTTGGGCATTTTTTGCTCGCATGGGAGAAATTTTATTAAATCTTAGATTCTCTATCATCAGATCACGTCTTTTCGAATATTTTCAGATTATCTTCCTTTGAAACATTTGTAGCTATTAAAATCAATATCGGTTTAGGATACACTTATATTTTTAAATTTAAAACTAATTTAAAAAATATAAATAGATTGATTATGAATATTTTTTGAGTTCTTTTGATTCACATAAAGTTTAAAATAATCTGACATTTGTACAAATATTTAGCATAATAATACAATTATAGGAAAGATGCTACATTTTGTTGAAGACAATTTAGTTAGTCTATTGATATTCAATTAAAGTTTTTTTAATGCTATGAAGGTAACATACATATTCTTGCAGCTAGAGTTTACATTTCTCAAGTAATGAATAAAAAATATCCTAAAACCTAGTTTTTATTAAAACTTCTTTAGAATCAAGCATTTGTCATTCAACAATATTTGCATTTGCTACAGAGGGGCTAAAGCAATAATTTCAGATGCTACTTCGTGGTTAGGCTTCCTTAGTCAAGTTTTATTACCCGCCATTGTATGGACATGGAGCGAAGGGCATTTACTTGACTCAATAAAATATTTTTGAAAATATCTGCTAAATAATTAATCAAAATCATAGTGTTTTAGATTGATAATGACGATTAAGATTAATTTCAAAAAATATCAAATACTAGTTTTTTTAAATATTAAAAGCATTCAATTTTAGAAACGTATATGGCAAAGAATCCTCATTTTCTTTCTCAAATGGCTCATGTAGAGGTATTAACTACTGACCTCGACAAATCTGTTGAATTTTTCAGAGACATTGTTGGTATGGACGAAACCGGTCGTGAAGAATCGTCAGTTTACCTCCGAGCTTGGGGAGATTATTTTCATCATACACTAAAGCTTACTAAAAGTAAAAAATCAGGCCTTGGACATATCGGCTGGCGAGCTGATAGTGCGGAGGCACTTGAAGAATGTGTTGCACATCTTCAAAAATTGGGTGCTGGATTAGGCTGGGTAGAAGGCGATTTAGGGCATGGAAAAGCTTATCGTTTTCAATCTCCAGACGGGCATATACATGAAGTATTTTGGGATGTAGTTTGGTTGCGAGAAACTGGCGAAAGAGGTAGTATTTATGCTGATCGATATGCAAGTAACCGTAAATTAGGTGCAAATCCACGCCGTTTCGACCACGTAACTTATATGGTGGCAAAAGGTAAATATGCTGCTGAAAAAGCATTTTGGCAAACCTTTGGACTGAAAAATCCTGACGAAATTCGTATTAGTGATGAGATTCCCCCAATTGGAGGTTTATGGACAATTGGTAACTTATCACATGATATTGCAGTTTTTACTGACCCAAATCTTGACGAAAATGAAGGGGTTTTGAATCATATATGTTGGAATGTGGATAGCCGTGAGGAAGTTTTGATAGCTCTTGACTATTTCATAGAAAAAGGTTTTAAAAGTGTAATGGGTGCTCCAACACGCCACAAAGCCGATGAAGGTTTTTTCATTTATATCACCGACCCAGGAAGTGGAATCTTGTTTGAATACTATGCTTGTGCGAGATTGGTATTTGCACCAGATCACTTAGATGTTCATTACCTAAAAGACAACCCAAACGATGCTTGGGGAAGTGCCAATCCATTTGCCGAAATGGGGAAAGGCAAAAAAATGGGCATTTCAGAAGACGGAACTGTAAAACCAGCAGACGTTTAATGATTTGGGATTTTTGATTTGGGGTTGTGGATTTATTGAAAGAAACTTTTATGTTCAAATCATTACACAAAAAACTAAATCAAAATGACACAAAAAGAACTACAAGTTAGATTAGAAACCTATGCAATTGAGATTATAAAGTTTGCTGAAAAATTACCAGAGCCGCTTGTAGGGGGAAATCAACAAATGATTTCAAATATAAATTAGAAATTGTAGAAGAAGAGTTAGATGAAACTATGTTTTGGTTAGAATTCACAGTTGGCCTTGATGATTCAAAAAGAGATTTAGTTTCTCCTTTTTGGAAAGAAGGCAATGAATAATTGTCAATCATAGTTTCAAGTATTAATTCTGTCAAAAAGAAGTTGAAGAATAATTGATTAGGATAAAAGGTATAAATCCAAAATCCGAAATCCCCAATCCAAAATCAGTATGTGGCATTATTTTCCTGGGCAGTATATGCCCTCATATCAAGTAAATAGAGCATTGACCCAAGCCCATTATGGTGGCGGTGAATTTGCCGAAATATTAGAAGTAGCGGGCGAAATAGACCCATCCGACCGTGAGAGCTTTAATCGGGCATGGGTAAAAATGGGCGATAAAGTCTACGAAAAAGCCGAGGCCTATGCCGCCGCGGGTGAGCGAGTATCTGCTCGACGAACTTACCTTAGAGCGTTCAATTACCTTCGCACTGCTGAGTTTTTCATGACTCTACGTGATGAGCGTAAAATCCCCTATTATATCAAATGCCGTGATGCCTTTATCAAAGCCATTGATTTATTTGATGAGCGTCCAATTACGGTAGATATTCCATTTGAAGGTTCTTTCCTTCCAGCCTATCTTTTCAAACCATTAGGTGTAAAAAATCCGCCAGTAATGGTCATGTTTGGTGGCTTGGATAGTTTGGCCGAAGAATTGTATTTCGGTATTGCCCAACATCTCAACGAACGTGGCATTGCCATGATGGCCGTTGATGGCCCAGGGCAAGGAGCGGCATTAAGATTAAATCATATTCATACTCGCTACGATTATAATGTAGCTGGTTCAGCAGTTTTAGATTACATTATTGATAACCTTGTCGAACACGTTGATACTTCAAGAGTAGGAATCGGAGCCGTTTCGATGGGTGGGTATATGGCCGCTCGTTGTGCAGCTTTTGAGCCTCGCTTCAAAGTTTGTATGATTTTCGGTGCAGTTTGGTCTTATTATGATATTTGGAAAAATCGCCCAGATAATCACCCTTTGGCCGAAATCGTGCAGCACATCGTAGGGGCTGACAACATGACCGAGGCACGTGAACGCTTGAAAAACTTTACGTTGGAAGGTGTGGCTGAGAAAATCCAATGCCCAACCTACATTCTTCACGGGGAAGATGACCGCCAGAATTTTGTAGAAAATGCTTACAAAGTAAATGAGGCTCTCACTTGCGAACACGTAATGGAAATTGTGCCTAAAGAAGAAAGCGGTTCGGCTCATTGCTCAGTGGATGACTTCACGAAGTCGTTTAATATGTACGATTGGATTGAGAAGAAGATAAAAGCATAAATTGATTTTGGATTTTGGAATGCGGATTTGGAAATTATTTTCTTAAAATCCAAAATCCAGAATCCCAATTCCGAAATTAAAATGATACAACAAATAAAAAAAGGAATCACTTACGCTGAGAGTAAAGAGGACGATTTGAAAGTGAGGGCATTGGTAGAAAATATGCTCGAAAAAGTTACACAAGAAGGCGATGTCGCTGTGCGTGAGTTTTCTGCAAATCTTGATAAATGGTCGCCTAAAAGTTTCCGACTTTCTGAATTGGAAATCAAAGAAATCATTACGAGCTTACCACAACAAGTAATTGACGATATTACATTTGCTCAAACCCAAATCAGAAATTTCGCCCAAATTCAACGTGAATCTATTAAAGATATAGAAGTTGAAACCCTACCAGGTGTTTTCTTAGGACATAAAAATATTCCAGTAAACTCGGTGGGCTGTTATGTACCAGGTGGACGCTACCCCATGGTTGCATCTGCACACATGAGCGTACTGACGGCAAAAGTGGCAGGCGTAAAGCGTGTAATTGCTTGTACACCACCCATTAATGGACAAATTCCAGCCGCCACAGTAGCGGCAATGTACATGGCGGGTGCCGATGAAATCTATTTGTTGGGCGGAGTTCAGGCAATCGCTATGATGGCAATCGGTACTGAAACCGTAAAGCCTGTTGATATGCTCGTAGGGCCTGGAAATGCTTACGTGGCAGAAGCCAAACGACAATTATTTGGCAAAGTGGGTATCGACCTTTTTGCAGGGCCAACCGAAACTTTGGTCATTGCCGATGATACCACCGATGTAGAAACTTGTGCTACGGATTTACTTGGGCAAGCCGAACACGGCCCAACTTCTCCTGCCATTTTATTGACAACCAGCAAATCCATTGCCGAAGGCATCGAAGCTGAAATTCAAAGACAGTTAGCTGTGTTACCAACGGCCGATGTTGCGAGCGTAGCGTGGAGAGATTATGGACAAGTGATTTTATGTGATACTGTTGACGAGTTGATTTCAGAAGCAGACCGCATTGCCAGTGAACACGTACAGGTAATGACCGAAAATCCACGACTTTTCTTGGAAAAAATGACCAATTTCGGTGGATTATTCTTAGGCGATAAAACCAATGTAGCCTACGGTGATAAAGTGATTGGTACAAATCACACCCTCCCAACTCGTGAGGCAGCTCGCTACACTGGCGGACTTTGGGTAGGTAAATTCTTAAAAACTTGTACATACCAAGAAATCAAAACCGAAGAAGCAAGCAAGTTAATCGGTGAATATTGTTCTCGCCTTTGCGAAATTGAAAACTTCGCTGGTCATAAAGAACAAGCAGATTTGAGAGTACGTAAGTATAGTAAATAGTTGTTGGAGAATTTGTTACTATTGATTTGTATTTTTCATTAATATAGTAATCAATAACCAGCTTTCTAATAACTAATCAACCAAAAATATGAAAACAGTTCTCGTAACAGGCGGTGCAGGAGAAATTGGCTCAGCAATCTGCAAGAAATTTGCCGAAAATGGATTTTCGGTCTTAGCAACCTATAACACAAATTCAACTAAGGCAGAGAATTTATTGGAAGAATTAAACGCAATCCGAAATCCTCAATCCGAAATCCCCAATCATTACATTTTCCACGCTCCAACGACCGATGCACAGAAAGTAAATGATTTAAAAGCTTTTGTAGAAGGAAAGTACGGCAAATTAGATGTTTTGGTAAATAATGCAGGAATTACGACACCCATTCCACATAATGATTTAGAAGGGATGACAGATGAATGGATTGATAAAATCATGCAAACCAATTTTAGAGGGGGTTTTGCGATGGTCAGAGCCATGAGGGATTTATTGGATAGTGCATCTGATGAAAGCAAGGACTCTTCTTTAATAGTAAATATTTCATCTATCGCAGGAATTTATGGAATAGGTAGCAATGTGGCCTATTGTGCCTCAAAATCTGCCATTGATTCAATGACACGCTCCTTGGCAAGGGCTTTAGCTCCAAAAATTAGGGTTGTATCTGTTTCACCAGGCTTTGTAGAAGGAGAATATACCAGAAATTTCGACCCATCTTATTTGCAAAACCAAATGGATAATACACCATTGGGGCGTTTTGCAACTGGTGTTGATGTAGCCAATGTGGTTTTTTCGCTCGCAACAACCATGACATTCTCAACTGGAAATATCATTACGGTTGATGGTGGACGATTGTTAAAATAAATGCGTTCCTGTAGAGACAAGGCATACCTCGTCTCTACGACGAAGACCATTAACGATATTCAAATCAAACATAAATGAAAATAATAGACCTTTCAGTAACTATTTCTGAAAAAATAAAGGAGCCACTTCCGACCAAAATCGTGTATGAAGACCATAAAGAAGGGGCAAAAAAAATGGGTGGAAAACTCTTTGAAGGCTTGACCGATGTATTTATTGACGGTAATGGTCCTGCGGGTGAATTCTTGACGGTTACGAGTCATTGTGGTACACACGTCGATGCACCTTACCATTATTTTCCAACTTCTGAGGGAAAACCAGCTCGCACGATTGATGAAATGCCCTTAGAATGGTTTTTTCAAGATGGCGTAGTGCTTGATTTTACCGATAAACCCGACGGCTACATGTTTGAACCAGAGGATTTACAGGAAAAATTGGATGCTATCGGCTACAAATTAAAACCACTTGATATTGTGCTAATTCGTTGCGATGCCGATAAACGTATTCATGATGATGATTTTGTGAAAATTCACGTTGGAGCATCGGCAAAAGCTACCCATTGGCTGATAGACCAAGGCATAAAAGTAATGGGAACTGATGGCTGGGGCTGGGATATTCCGTTGCATATTCAGGCGGCCGATTTTAGAGAAAATCCTCGTCCAGGCATTATCTGGCAAGCACATTATGTGGGTATCGAAAAAGAATACTGCCAAATCGAAAAGCTGGCAAATCTTGACCAATTACCACCTTTGGGCTTTAAAGTAGCTTGTTTCCCAGCAAAAATCGAAAAAGCCAGTGCAGGTTGGACGAGGGCAGTAGCGATATTAAACACCCCTAACCCCTCAAGGGGAATTTAGGATAATACCAATAAATTTAAGATGGATAATCATGAAATAAAAAACTCCCCTTTAGGGGCTGGGGGTATTCTCGAACTTGCAAGAATTGACATTAAAGAAAGTACAAATGCCGAATTTGAGGCAGCCTTAGAAATTGCCAAAGGAGTGATTTCTCAATCGAAAGGCTTTCAAAGAATAACCGTGAAAAAATGTATCGAACAAACCAATCGCTACATTTTATTGATTGAGTGGGACACCCTCGAAGACCACACCATTGGTTTTCGAGAATCTGAACTTTTCAAAGAATGGCGAGCATTAATCGGCCCGTTTTTCTTAGAGCCACCTTTGGTACAACATTACAGTTAATTGTAGATTAAGAAAAACTCTTCTTCCGCAATCAAAATGATTCAACCTTTAATCTATAAAATACTATGACAAAAAAAATATTAGTAGTTGGTGCTGGTATTGGAGGGCAGTCGGTTGCGATTGGCCTGAAAAAAGCTGGCTTTGAAGTAGATGTTGTTGAAATTCATAAAGAATTTAATGTTTATGGGGTAGGTATCATTCAGCAGGCCAACGCCCTAAGAGCCTTAGATGCGATTGGGGTTGCCGACGAAGCCATGCGTCGAGGTTCGCCTTATGGTAAAGTGAAACTTTGCTTGCCACATGGTGTTCAGATTGGTGAAGCTGGAACACCACCGATTGGCCGTTTTCCGAGTCATAATGGTATTTCTCGTAGAATTCTGCACGATGTTTTATTTGAAGAAGCACAAAAAGTAGGATTGAAATATCGAATGGGCGTAACTGTCAAAACCATTGATAATCAGCTTGATATAGCTAATGTTACTTTTTCAGATGGTACTTCAGGTAGCTATGATATTGTCATTGCTGCCGACGGCGTGAACTCAAAAGTGCGTAAGCTCATTTTTGGTGAATTCAAAACAAACTACGTAGGCCTTTCAGTTTGGCGATACGCCTTCAAACGTCCTACAAGCTTAGATACTGGCTATATTTTCTTTAATAAAAAACACAAGCTGGGAGTCATTCCGATGACTGCTGAGTTGTGTTATATTTTCCTTAACTCGGCGGAAGGAGATAATCCGAGTATCCCTGAAGACCAATTGGTTGATAAGCTAAAAGCCTATATGTCGGCTTATCCGATTGCGATGGTGCAGGAACTAATTCCGCAAGTAACCGATGCAAAATTGGTCAATTATCGTACACTCGAAACCCTCAAAATGCCCGCTCCGTGGTATAAAAATCGTGTGGTAGTGTTAGGCGATGCCGCTCATACAACCATTCCACAACTCGGCTCGGGGGCAGCTTTGGCTATTGAAGATGCGGTAGTCTTGATTGAAGAATTGCAGAATGAGGGTTCAGTAGAAGAGGTTTTTGAAAGATACATGAAACGTCGCTACGACCGTTGTAAAATGGTAGTAGAGGTTTCAGAGACTTTGGGTGCTTGGGAACTACTCGAATACACCGACCAACCATTGCCTGAAGGTGCAAACATGGGTATGCTCATGGGCAAAACAGGCATGGCATTGACAGAAGAAATATAAATCGCTATATATGAAGTATTTAAGTCTAATTTTTATTCTTTTTTTGGGGTGCAGTGAAGAAAAAAAAGGCAGCAATTCACCCACAAAAATAGCTTGGATGTTTTCGGAAAGCCTTAACAAAGCCAAAGAAAACAGTAAGGTATTTGGTAGCGATAGCCTCGAAATGGTTTCGAGTACAGAGACCGATTTCTTTATCGAACCTGGCCAACCACCTTATAATAAGGCAAATGCCCCGTTGTTGTTGATGCCCGTTGATAACTTCAAACCGTTTACTTTTTCTATCAAAGTCAATCCCACGCACCTCGTAAAATATGATGCAGGAATGGCCTTTTTGTATGTAAGCGATTCGGAATGGCTCAAATTTGCCTTTGAAGTAGATGAACGTATGATTGGTCGAATCGTAACCGTAAAAACTAAGGAGTTTTCTGATGATAATAACCACGATGCAATTCCTGCGAAATCGGTCTATTTAAAGATTTCATCCGATACCAAAGTGGTTGGTTTTTATTATTCGCTCGATGCCAAAACTTGGCAATTGGTCAGGGTTTTCAAAAATGAATATGGCAAAAATTTGAAAATAGGCATTGGTTCTCAATCGCCCGCTGGAAAGGGAAATAAATCTGTTTTCTCCGAATTTCAATTCGCCGAAACCAACGTAAAGGATTTCCGAATGGGTATTTAAAATATTTTGTAAAAAAAATCAAAATGAAACTCGTAACATTATTAAATAAAAATCAAGAAAGTCGCATCGGTTGGCTCGTGGGCGAAAGTGTAGTTGATATGCGTTTGGCTAATGAAAAATTGCCGACCGATATGCTCACTTTTATTGATAACCACGAAACCTATTTCGAGATTATCAAAGCGTTGGGCGAAGTTGAGCCACATTACACCTTGGCAGAGGTAAAACTTTTAGCACCGCTGCCCAATCCACGTAGTTTCCGTGATTACATCGGTTTTGAGATGCACATGCAAAATGCCTCTCGTTCATTCGGACATAAAATTGGTCCTGCTTGGTACGATATGCCGATTTTTTATTTCACCAACCACCAAGCCATTTATGGCCCTGAGGATGAAATCAAACGTCCGACCAAAGAAACCAAATTGGATATTGAACTTGAAATTGCTTGTATCATTGGTAAAAAAGGCAAAGATATTAAAGCCGCCGATGCCCGTCCGTACATTTTTGGTTATACGATTTTCAATGATTGGACAGCCCGTGCGATTCAAAAAGTAGAAATGGAGATTCCGCTGGGGCCGCACAAAGGCAAAGATTTTGCCAATGCCATTGGCCCTTTTATCGTTACTGCCGACGAAATGGAGCAGTACCGAGTGCCATTCGATGAGAGTGTTTTTCAAGAACCCATCAGCGTACCAATAGTGGCAGGCGATAGACTAAATCTGAAAATGACTTCTCGTATCAATGGCCAAACCGTTTGTGAAGGAAATTATAAAACATCGTACTACAATTTTGAGCAGATGATTGAGCGAGCTTCCGAAAACAACGTAAACCTAATGCCGGGCGATATTCTTGGCTCAGGTACACTCGGTTGGGGCAGTTTAATCGAAAATAATTTTACCGTTCATCGTCCGCTCGAACCTGGCGATGTAGTTGAACTCGAAATTGAAGGTATCGGGATTTTAAGAAATAAGGTAGTTTAGGTTAAGAAGTTTAAAGAGTAGAATTTTCCCGTTAGGGAATTAATATTGGTAGTGAGGAAAATCTCAAAAGATTACTAAATCCCGTAAGGATGAAATATATTATTTTGAAGATTATTTTTTACCAATATCAAATGCCCACGGCATAATATTGACCAACTAATTTCAAAAGCTGATAAATGTAGGGTAGATTACTTACGTTTATCAGCATTTTTGCGTAAGAATCAAATTGTTTTTTATATCAAATACCAATAAAAATCATGAAAAAAAGTACCTTAACCGCCTTACTCTTTACGGGTTTTGTGAGTGCAATCGCCCAAGAATCTGTTTTTAAGGTTATCCAAAATAAAGGTGGAAAAACCATCGCTTATGCTCCAACTTCAGGAGTAAAAATTTTGACTATCAATGGTTTATCGTTCAAAGACCTTAATAAAAACGGTAAACTTGATAAATACGAAGACTGGCGTTTGGCGGATGATATTCGTGCCAAAGATTTAGCATCGAAACTTAGCGTTGAGCAAATTGCAGGTTTAATGTTATATTCTTCGCACCAATCTATTCCTGCTCGCCCGGGTGGATATTTTGCTGGAACTTACGGCGGAAAACCTTTCAAAGCAGGCGAAACCGACCCAAGCGATTTGACCGACCAACAAAAGAAATTCTTAGCCGAAGATAACCTTCGCCACGTGTTGATTACAACCGTACAAACGCCAGAAATAGCGGCCAAATGGAATAATAAAATGCAGGCTTACTGTGAAAGTGTGGGTTTGGGAATTCCTGCAAACAATAGCTCTGACCCACGCCACGGAACTAAAGCAAGAGCCGAATACGATGCTGCTGCGGGTGGTGAAATTTCGATGTGGCCAAGTTCGTTGGGTATGGCTGCCACTTTCGACCCAACTTTGATTGAAAAATTTGGGAAAATTGCCGCTGCGGAGTACCGTGCTTTGGGTATTACAACTGCCCTTTCGCCACAAGTAGATATTGCTACCGAACCACGTTGGGGACGTTTCAATGGCACATTTGGCGAAAGTCCGTGGCTTTCGGCTGCCATGGGGCAAGCCTATTGCGATGGTTTTCAGTCGAGTGTTTGGGGAGCGAAAAGTGTAAATGCGATGGTAAAACACTGGCCAGGTGGCGGTGCAGGAGAAGCAGGACGTGATGCACACTATGCTAATGGGAAGTTTGCGGTTTATCCAGGCAATAATTTTGAGGCACACTTGATACCTTTTACACAAGGAGCATTTAAACTCAAAGGACAAACCAAAATGGCTTCGGCAATTATGCCTTACTACACCATTTCGTGGAATCAAGATAAGAAAAACCATGAAAATGTGGCCAATAATTACAATAAATACATGATTACGGACTTGCTTCGTACCAAATATGGCTACGATGGCGTAGTTTGTACCGATTGGTCGGTGGTGGCTTTACACAAAGCCATGGATTCGTTTTTAGACGGTAAGGCGTGGGGCGTAGAAAACCTTTCTTTGGTCGAACTTCACTATAAAGCACTCATGGCAGGTGTTGACCAATACGGTGGTAATAATAACATCAAACCGCTCCTTGAAGCGTATGAAATGGGCATTAAAGAACACGGCGAAGCCAAAATGAGAGCCCGAATGGAAGCTTCGGCAGTACGATTATTGAAAAATATTTTCAGAGTTGGTGTTTTCGAGAATCCTTATTTGAATACTGAAGAAACAAAAGTCATTGTTGGAAAACCTGAATTCATGAAAGCAGGTTACGAAGCCCAATTGAAATCAATCGTGATGTTGAAAAATCAAGCAAAAACATTACCGATAACTACAAAAAAGACGGTTTATGTGCCAAAAAGATTTGTAGCTGCCAGCCGTAATTTCTTGGGTATGGAAACACCAGCGTCGGAAGATTATCCAGTAAATTTAGAAATCGTGAAAAAGCATTTCAACGTAACTGATAATGTCGACGAGGCGGATTTTGCCTTTGTTTTCATCGAAAATCCAAAGGCTTCGATTGGTTATGACAAAGAAGATACTAAAAATGGAGGAAACGGCTATGTGCCAATCAGTTTGCAATACAATGACTATAAAGCCGATGATGCCCGTGAGGTAAGTATTGCAGGCGGAGATATTTTAGAAAATTTCACGAATCGTTCGTACAAAGGAAAAATAGCCAAAGTGCCAAATATTACTGATATGCAATTGGTGCTAAACACCAAGGCAAAAATGAAAAACAAACCAGTGGTTGTGGTAGTGAATACAACCAACCCAATGGTTTTCTCTGAAATTGAGCCTTCTGCTTCGGCTATTTTATTAAGTTTTGGTGTGCAAGACCAAGCCATTATTGAAACCATTGCGGGTAAAAATGAGCCATCGGCACTTTTACCAATGCAAATGCCTGCCAATATGAGCGTAGTAGAAAAACAAGCCGAAGACGTACCTTACGATATGACTTGCCATAAAGATTCGGAAGGAAACACCTATGATTTCGGCTTTGGCTTGAATTGGAAAGGCATTATCAAGGATACCAGAGTTACGAAATACAAAATGCCTGAAAATAAGGGGTTAAAATAACATACCTAAATCAAATTTTGTTAAGTTGTTATGCAATTGTAGTGGTGAAAGGTTTGATCACACGTTTCTTTTCTACTTTTTGTACTAATAAGTTTCTTGGTACCCCTTGCAAGACTTGCAAAAAGATGTAGATTCGTGTCTTAATTACTACAATAATGACAATCTTAGGCAGACTAATAGAGATACGGTCAGGTACCATACCAATGCAGACATCGTAAAGATTATTTGACCCAACAAATGATAAACTCCTGCAGAAAATCATGTAACCTTAATCCTAAATTGTAATAAAGAGATGGCTGACCTCACAAGTCAGCCATTTATAGATTTTTTTAATTAGAAAGCTGTTTTCATACAATCTGACAACTAATTTTGATACTTAATTTTTGTTTATTACACATACTCTCTTAGACTGGCTAAAAGAGTAAAAATTATAAATTTGTGCTAATCAGTATTTAAGCCTTTCTAAGTTTACTTACTCCGCTTTCTAACTCAACTTCTTATTTAATAACTATGGGTATTTCATTTTGGAAACACCATCCGTATTCAGACCAGAATGGGCATCTGCTCGCACAAGAGGCCATTGATTTTCAAAATACCTTTCAATTTGATTTCCTTAAATTAACTTCAGCTGGAGATTGGCTGGCAGTATGTTATGGAGCTGGAGATGAACTATGGGAAAATGATTCGCTAGGTAGACGTAAAATTACCTCTTTCCCTTTGCAAGAAACGCGAGATTTTTACCATCTAAAAAGTTTTTCTTTTCAAGAAAAAATGCTCGTTGAAATCTTGGATGCTTTACGCATTTGTTGTGAAAATGTAAGCGTACCTGTTTATGTAACAATATTTTGCCCTTTATCACAATTAATTCAAATTTCGGGAATCGAACTGTTCCTTAAAACTGCTCAGAAAGAACCAGAAGCAATTCACGCAGCCCTTGCTGTGATTATTCAAAATACCAAAAAAACTATAGATGCAGCATCAAAGGTTGGGGTTGGAGGGCTATACTTTGTCACACAACACATGCAAACAGAGATACTTTCTCTCGAAACATACCAACAATTTGGTAGATACTCCGATGAAATATGTTTAATTAAGGCTTCAGAATTATTTGATTCTATTATTTTTCACTTACACGGCAATGATTGCTATGCTTGTATTGCTGAAAATATTCCCAAAATGAGTATCCATTGTGCTTATAGCGAAGTTTCTACAAGCAATACTCAATCTATTGAAAAAGCGGGCTATCCTATTATTTATGGTTTAGCCCATCATATTTTGAGTAAGGCTAATAGTTTCCAAGATTGTAAAGAAATTCTTGATAATTTTCCAACGAGCAGCTTTCTTACTTGTGATTGTGTATTACCTTTAAATTTCCCAAATGAAAAAATAAATTTATGGACAAATTTTGTACGTAGTCTATCATAATAATAACGTTTACTTTTTAATTTTATAGCCGATGAATGAAACATTCAAGACTTTGCCTAATTCTTGGATTAATAGTACAGTATTTGAACATTTTGAAGAGATTTCAAAGCAATTTCCTCAGAAAATTGCTTTGAGTGACGGGAAAAATTTATTGACTTATAGTGAAGTATTAGTTCTCACTAACGCGATTGCGAGAGAAATACACGCATTAGATAAAATTGATGGTCCAGTCATCATTTTACTAGAGAATAATGCTTTTTTTATATGTGCGATGTTAGCATGTTTGGAAGCAGGTAGGGGTTATATCCCCTTAGATGCCGGACATACCCATCAAAGAAATCAGCAAATTATTAACCATTGTCAGGCAAAAGTAATTATAAGCGAAACTTCAATTTTAGAAGACTATAGCACAAATTCTTCAATCAAGTTTATTGATTTTACTCCTAATTTCGATAAAGATTCCTATCAACCTTTTCATCAAAAACCAGAAAGTTTAGCGTATATCATTTATACTTCAGGTTCAACTGGACAACCCAAAGGTGTTTTTCAAAATCAGAGAAATCTTCTCCATGATGTAATGCAATATATTAATGTGGCTGAAATCACGGCAGAAGATAAATTAAGTTTACTTTATTCACCTAGTGTAAGTGGAGCAATCAGAGATATTTATGGAGCTTTATTAACAGGTGCGACATTATATATCAATAACTTACAAAAAAATGGCGTAACATCTATCATTGACTTTATTGTTCGTAATGAACTAACTATTTATCATTCTATTCCCAGTATTTTTAGAACAGGAATGGTTAATAAATCACAATCATTAGATACAGTAAGGTTAATTTATCTTGCAGGAGATAAAATTTTTAAGCAAGATTTTGAGATTTATAAAAACGAATTTTCAGATGCCTGTAAATTATATATTGGTATAGGTTCTACTGAAAATGCAACGATTTATCGTCAATGGTTTATTGATAAACATACAGAGATTTCTGCAAACATTGTTCCAGTAGGATATGCCGTGGAAGACCGTGTAATGACTTTAGTCAATAATGATGGGAAAGAAGTAGCCAATGGAGATTTAGGTGAAATTCAAGTTCGAAGTAAATATTGTGCTTTAGGCTATTGGCTGGATGATGAACTTACAAAGAAGCATTTCATTTTACATGAAGATGGGAGCCGAACTGTGAAGACTGGAGATTGGGGACTTATAAATAATGAAGGTTTATTAGAATTTAAAGGCCGTCGAGATGGGCAGATTAAAATCAATGGTTTTAGAATTGAAGTTGGTGAAATTGAAGCTAACATAAAAGCTGTTGAAGGCGTGGTAGATGCCGCAATTTTGATAAGAAATCAAGGTGAAACTAATAAAGTAGTTGCCTATATTTCATTACAAGTAAATGTAACTTTGGATGAAATAAAAATGAAGTTAGAGGGAAAAATACCTAGTCAAATGTTTCCATCTTTTTTCTATCAACTCGAAGAAATTCCATATTTGAATAATTTTAAGACTGATTATCAAAGCTTACAAATAATTGATAATCATAATATCGAACAAGAGAAAAACGTGGGTTCCCCAACTCAAATAACAACCAAAGAAAATAATCATTACATCGAAGAACGGCTACTTAAACTTTGGTGTGCTTATGTTTCTTATGAATCATTTAAAAAAGATTTGACTTGGAAAATGGGCGGAGGCAACTCACTGGAAGCCGTCAATTTTATTGTTTCTTTAGAACATGAGTTTAGGATAAAATTTCCTAGTGAATGGATTCATGAAGCGATGAAACCAAGTATTATTCAAAATCAAATTAAGCAACTTTTAAAAATTGAAGACCCTTTTCAAAAAAAATCAAAAGATGATTCTGTACATGTCTATGCTTTTCCTCCCCTAAAAGGAATTACCCCTCAAGTAAGAGAATTTATTCGATTATTGGGTAATCATGTTCCGGTAACCTTAATTGATTATCCACGATTAGAGGAATGGAAAAAAGATGACATAAGTCTCGAAAAAATCGCTGGAGCAATTGATAAACGAATATTTGAAAAAGGAAAAGAAAAAATATTTATTGGAAATTGTTCTGGAGAACAATTTGCTTTTTATATTTTAAATCAGTTGGAGGAAATATATCCCAATTCACTTAGTTTTTTTATAATGGATGCATGGAATATTACCAATTATAGTTTTAATAATCGTATGAAGATGTTTAGAAAACGTACAAAGTTTTTAGGATTATGGAAGGCAATAAAGAATGCGGTCAATACTCGAGTAAAACGATTTGTTGACAAACAAACAATTCAAAAATTTGCACAATCGAAAATACTTCGGGAGAAATATCCTTACAAACCCATGAATATTAAAGCACATTTAATGATTTCTAAAGAACATGCTTATACTGATGATTTGTTGGGATGGAAATATTTTTTACCAAGGCTAACCTTTGAATTATTTCCTTTTAAACACTCGGAAATGTTTATGGCTGGAAAAGGTCAACAGTTAGTTTTGGATAAATTACTTCGCTTCATCGATGAAGTAAAGCAGCATAATTAGCCTGCGTGATACTGCTTTAAAAAACACGCTCAAAGGTTTAATTTAGTTTTCAAATTTTAAGTATTTTAAGCCTTTATTGTTATTGTAATTAATTGATTATAAGCTGTTTAATTAA